>JANPJN010000222.1:0-4699 GCA_031425515.1 Acidobacteriota bacterium
GCGAACAGGCTCCGCGTCACCTCCGCGCAGACATCGGAGTCACGCAGCTTGAAGGTCGCGGTCTCGATCGCGAAGGGGCTCCCGTACTTCGGAATGAGCGCCTCGTCTATCCGCCCGGACCCGTGGCAGACCACGTGCTCGGCGTGCTTGCCCAGCAGCGCGAGGCACGGGCTCACGCAGTGCGTTGCGTAATGCATCGGAGGGAAGCCCTCCCAATAGCCCGGCCACCCGTCCATGTCCTGCTGGTGGCTGCCGCGCAGGAACTGAATCCGTCCAAGCTCCCCCTTCTCGTACATCTCCTTGACGAAAAGGTACTCCCGGCTGTACACGACGGTCTCCATCATCATGTAGACCTTGCCGGTGCGGCGCTGGAGCTCGACGATCTGCCGGCACTCGTCTATGGTCGTTGCCGCCGGCACGGTGCTCGCCACGTGCTTGCCGGCACTGAGCGCCGCAATCGACTGGGGCGCATGGTCGGCGATCGGCGAATTGATGTGCACGGCATCCACATTCGGATCCGCGAGCATCGCGTCGTAGTCCGTATAGCGCACCGCCACGCCGAAACGGTCCCCGGTCTCGTCGAGCTGCGCCCGGTCCCGGCGGCAAATCGCATACATCTCGGCGTCGGGATGGTGCTGGTAGATCGGAATGAACTCGGCGCCGAAGCCGAGCCCGACGATGCCGACACGGATTTTCTTCTGAGCGGTCATGTGTGTCCTCGAGCGGGAGAGGGCGGCTGTGCGGGGCAGGCCATCGCGCCGCAGCCGTGCGGGTTGTACCATGCGCGCGGGAAGGCGGTCAATCGGCCGCAACCCGCTGTATCATCCGCCTGCACCGCTTTCACCAGAAGGCCCCTGACTTATGAGACTGACCATCGTCACCACTCGCCCCGCCGCCCTTGCGGCCGCGGCTCTCCTCTCGCTCGCCGGCCTGTCGCTCCTCGCGCAGGCGCCTCAGCCGGCCCCCCCGCCCCGCGCCGCTGAGCCGCCCCCGGCTGCGGGCCGCGGACGCGTGGCGCCGACAGCGACGCCGGGCCGGGGAGCACGCACCCTGGTGCCAACCGGTCGCCCGCTGCGGATCCTGTTCCTGGGCCAGGACGGCGACCGTCCCCACAATCCCGCGAAGATGTTTTCGCTGCTCGCGGCCCCCATGGCCCGGCGCGGCATTCAGCTCACGTACACCGGCGCTCCCGCCGACGCACTGACGGCCGATCGCCTCTCGTACTACGACGCGATCATGCTCTACGGCAATCACGAGTCGCTGACGCCGGCCGAGGAACGCGCGCTCGTCTCGTTCGTAGAGTCCGGGCACGGGCTCCTCGCCCTCCATTCGGCCTCAGGCCAGTTCACCGGCTCCGACGCCTACGTTTCGCTCCTCGGCGCCCAGTTCCAGCGCGCCGGAACCGGCGATTTCACCGCCGGCATCGTCGATCCGGCCCACCCGATCATGCGCGGCGTCGAGCCGTTCCAGACATCGGACGACACGTTCGTCCATACGAAGCACAACGCCGCCGGCCGTACGGTGCTCATGGATCGCGCCGAAGGGCAGGCCCGCGAGCCGTGGACGTGGGTCCGCACGCAGGGCAAGGGGCGCGTCTTCTACACCGCCTACGGCCACGACGAACGCACGTGGACGAAGCCCGGCTTCCAGACGTTGATCAACAACGCCGTGCTCTGGGCGGTGGACGCTGGCGCCCGTCAGGCGTGGCAGACGCTGGAGATGCCGTCGGTCACCTACGTGGACGGCTTCAACGTGCCGAACTACGAGAATCGCGACCCGGCGCCGAAGTTCCAGATGCCCTTCACCGCAGACGACTCCCAGCGCTTCATGCAGGTACCGGCGGAGTTCGAGGTCCGCCTCTTCGCGAGCGAGCCAGACATCGTCAAACCCGTCACGATGGCGTTCGACGAGCGCGGACGGCTGTGGGTGGTCGAGGCGCTGGACTACCCGAACGAAGTGCTCGACGGCAATCCAGGCGACGACCGCATCAAGATCCTCGAAGACACGAACGGTGATGGCCGCGCCGACAAGTTCACCGTCTTCGCCGATCACTTGAACATCCCCACGAGCATCGTCTTTGCCAACGGCGGCGTCATCGTCGGCGGCGCGCCCAACTTTCTCTTCCTGAAGGACACAACCGGCGACGACAAGGCGGACGTGCGGCAGATCCTCAGTTCCGGCTGGGGGCTGCGCGACTCGCACGCGGGGCCGTCCAACCTGCAATACGGGCCCGACAATCACGTCTGGGGGGTGGTCGGTTACTCGGGCTTCAACGGGACCATGAACGGCAAGCCGATGCAGTTCACGCAGGGGCCCTACCGGTTCAAGCCGGATGGCAGCGGGTTCGAGTACCTGACGACCTCGACGAACAACACCTGGGGTCTTGGCTTTTCGGAGACGTTCGACGTCTTCGGTTCGACGGCCAACAACGATCAGACGTGGTACATGGCGATCCCGAACCGTTACTTCGCGGACGTGAAGGGACTGCCGGGCGCCGCCGCGGGCGGGCGCGGAGGGCCGGCCGGAGGCGCGGGTTACCAGAGCGCAGCGGCGTTCTATGCCGTGCATCCGACGACGCCGTATATCAGGCAGGTGGACGTGTTCGGTGGCTACACGGCTGCCGCGGGGCATTACCTGTATACGGCGAGAGCGTTTCCGAAGGAGTACTGGAACCGCATCGCGTTCATCAACGAGCCGACGGCGCACCTGACGGGTCAGGCGATCATCGAAAAGGATGGCGCAGGGTTCGTGGCGCGCGACGGATGGAACCTGATCTCGAGCGCCGAGGAGTGGTTTGCGCCCGTTGCCTCGATGGTGGGCCCGGACGGCGCCGTGTGGATGGCCGACTGGTACAACTTCATCGCGCAGCACAACCCGACGCCGGCCGGCTACAGCACCGGGAAGGGAGCGGCCTACGAAACGTCGATGCGCGATCATCAGCGCGGCCGAATCTACCGGATCGTTTACAAGGGCGCGCCGCCGGCGAAGAAGCGTTCGCTGTCGAAGGGGGACACGGCGGGCCTGATTGACGCGCTGGCGTCCGACAACATGTTCTGGCGGCTGCAGGGGCAGCGCCTGCTGGTCGAACGCGGTCAGAAGGATGTCGTGCCTCAGCTCGTCGCCCTCGTCCGCAATACGACGGTGGACAGCGTGGGCATCAGTGGCGGGGCGTTCCACGCGCTGTGGACGCTCCAGGGTCTCGGGGCGCTCGACGCCCCGTCGGGCGAGGCCTACACCGCCGCTGTCGGAGCGCTGCGGCACCCGGCGGCTGGCGTTCGCAAGGCGGCCGCGATGGTGCTGCCGCACACCGAGGCATCGGCGCAGGCCATTCTGACGGCGGGGCTGTTGAAGGATCCCGACCTCCACACGCGCCTCGCCGCGGTGCTGGCGCTGGCAGACGTCCCGGCATCGCCGGCCGTTGGCCAGGCGCTCTATGCCGCGAGCCAGGCCACGCCGAACTTCACCGACAAGTGGCTGAGCCGCGCGTTCTTCGTGGCGGCCAGCCGCCACCAGGCGAGCTTCACGGCCGCCTACAAGGCAGATCGAAGTGCCCTGCCGTTCAGCGCGCTTCCCGTGTCGCTTCGGATTGGCGCGATCAAGCCCGACTGGCGGTCGCCGGCTGCTGCCGAGATCGCGACGGACTGGAAGGACATGCAGGCGCCCGGCAACTGGGAGTCGCGCGGCCTGCCCGACTTCGACGGCGTCGTCTGGTTCACCCGAGCGGTGGACGTGCCGGCGGGTTCCAAACCGTCAGGGTTGACGCTGGGCGTGGTCCGCAACAACGCGGAGGTCTGGGTCAACGGCGTGTCCGTCACGGCGGCGCCGTTCGTCCCGCCGGCAAATCCCCAGGCGGCGCTGGTGGCGCGCGGCAATTTCGCGCCGATGTACGAGCTGCCCGAGGGGACGATTCGGGCCGGACAGAACACCGTCACCGTGCGCATCCAGAACAATCGCAACGATGGGGGCTTCCTGGGTGCGCCCGAGTCGATGTACGTCGAGGCACCAGGGGGCCGGACGCCGCTTGCCGGCACGTGGAAGTACCGCGTCGAGCGCCAGACGAATGCCGGCGCGCTCTACGCACGGCCCGGCGAGCTGGCCGCGCATGTGGCGTTCACCGCGGAGGGTGGAGAGGCGGCGGCGGCGCTGCCGCCCCCGGCCGCGCAGGCTCCCGACGTCGTGCTGCGCCTGTCCGTCATCCCCGGGCAGATGAAGTTCGACAAGACCGAGCTCACCGTGGCGCCGGGTCAGCTGGTGGAGATCGTCTATTCCAACCCCGATCTGCTCCAGCACAACTTCGTGCTCGGGCAGACGGGCTCGCTGCCGCAGATCGGACAGGCGAGCGACCGCCTGGCGTCATCGCCGACCGGCCTCGCGCAACAGTACGTGCCGGACATGCCGCAGATCCTGTTTTCGACGAAGCTGCTCGAGCCCGGTCAGACTGTGACGTTCCAGTTCCGCGCCCCCGCGACCGCCGGGCAGTACCCGTACGTCTGCACGTTCCCGTCACACTGGCAGATGATGAACGGCGTCCTGAACGTCGTCTCTCCCCAGACCGGCCAGCCAGGCGGTGGCCGCGGCACCCGTTAGGCGCCCAGGGGGACACTCATCTTTAGCGTAAGTTGTTGAACCAGCAGGGCAAACTCCGACATCACCGCGGATCGCGCGACGTGGTCAGGGTGATGTCGGATTCCTTCCAGGC
>JANPJN010000223.1:0-5619 GCA_031425515.1 Acidobacteriota bacterium
GCGCGGCACTCGCTCGGGATCGCGCCGCGGGCGATCGGCCGCTGATGGTCGTCGGCACGGCCGGCTCGGTGAGCACCGGCGCGGTGGACCCGCTCTTCGCTCTCGCGGCGCTCTGCCGCGAGGCCGGTCTCTGGTTCCACGTGGACGGTGCCTACGGTGCACTGGCCGCGGCCGTGCCCACGACCATCAGCGGCCGATCGCCCGCGGCGCGATCCCGAGCGAGCGCCGCGCGGAGCGCATCGAGGTCCATCCGGAGATCGGCGTCCGTCGGGATCCAGCGGATGGCGTCCGTCCCGAGCCCGGCCAGATCGGTGGCTTTCTGGATCCAGGTGTGTGTTTCGGCCGAGACATAGACGCGCATTCGCGGGGCGCCGGCACCGCCGACGCCGGCCGCGCGAATGGCGCCACCCGAGGCCGCCGCCCGCGCCGCAAGCAGACCCACGAAGTTGGCCATGTTGCCACCACTGACGAAGAGCCCGCCGCAGTCGCGCGGGTATCCGATCAGATCGGCGATCCAGCGAACCGCCTGCGCTTCGATCTCGGTGGCCATCGGCGAGAGCGTCCAGGCGCCGACGTTCGCGTTGACGGCCGCCGCGAGAAAATCGCCCAGGATGCCGATGGGCGCGGGCGACGCGGTGATGTAGCCGAAGAAGCGGGGGTGGCCGTTGAAGAGCGAGTGGTCGAACAGGAGCGGCGCCGTGGAGGCGAGTAGCGCGGCGGCATCGGTGCCCGTGCGCGGCAGAGGACGATCGGCATCGAGCGCGGCCCGGATCGCGGCCGGGGACTCCCCCCGTGCGACGGGACGTTCCGGCAGCGACTCCAGGAACGCGGCGATCGAATCCACCAGGGCGTGGCCCAGCCGGCGGAACTCGCCGGCGTCCATCGAGAGCGGAGCGTCCCGAGTGCCGGCGGGCCTGGGCCTGCGGTGCGGTGGATCCAGTGGTGACGGGGTGTCCATGACCGCCCGATTCTACTCTCGCAGAGTGACGGTCCCGTCCGGCCCTGACTTCGTGCGATAGTAACCCCGGTCCTGGCGCCCCCGCGCCCCCGGCACCCGAGAGTCAAGGAGAAGCAGATGCGTCGATTCATGGCCCCGGCAATCGCAATGACGTTGATGGTGGCCCTGCCGGAGTCCGCCGCCCCGCCGCCGCCGGCCGAGATGGTGACGGCCGCGCGTGCCTTTCTCGACCTGCTGACGCCCGAGCTCAAGGCGAAGGCCCAGTTGCCGTTCGAGAGTGACGAGCGGATGAACTGGTACTACGTCCCGAAACAGCGCGAGGGGCTTCCGCTGAAGTCGATGACGGAGCCGCAGCGCACTGCCGCCATGGGCCTGCTGCGGACCGGGCTCAGCGCGCGAGGGTATTCGAAAGCGGAGGCGATCCGCTCGCTCGAAGATGTGCTCATCGAGATGGGCGGCTCACCGGCGGTGCGCGACCGCGACATGTACTACCTCACGATTTTCGGCGAGCCCTCCGCGACCTCGACGTGGGGCTGGCGCTACGAGGGGCACCATCTCTCGCAGCACTGGACGATCGTCAATGGCAAGGCGCTGGCGACGACGCCGCAGTTCTTCGGGTCGAACCCGGCCGAGGTGCGCGTCGGCAAGTTGACCGGCACCCGTGCGCTGGCCGCGGAGGAGGATCTCGGCATGGAGCTGCTCCGTGCGCTGACCCCCGAGCAGCAGCGCACCGCCATCGTCGATCCCAAAGCGCCCAACGACATGCTCACGACCAACACGCGTGAGGCGGCCGCGCAGGCGGACAACGGCGTCAGCTATGGCAACATGTCGGCGCCTCAGAAGGCGGTCATGGACCGGCTCCTCGCCGAATACGCCGGGGCGCAGGCTGATCCCGTCGCCCGGGAGCGGCTGGCGAAGGTGCGCGCCGCCGGCATCGAGAAGGTGCGGTTCGCCTGGATGGGGGGCGCCGAGAAGGGGCAGCAGCACTATTACCGCGTGCAGGGTCCGACGTTCCTCATCGAGTTCGACAAGACGCAGAACGAGGGTAATCACATCCACGCGGTGTGGCGTGACTTCAAGGGCGACTTCGGCCGCGACCTGCTGGCCGACCACTACAAGACGTCCGCTCACCACCAGAAGCCGCACCGTGCGGCTGCCGCCACGCGGCCCTGAGGGGCGGTCCGCCCGGTGCGCAAGGTTCTCGCCGGCCTGCTCCTCGGCATCGGAGCGGCCGCAATCGCGCTCATCCTGGGCTCGGGCGGCTTTCTCGAGACCGCCGAGCTCAAACTCTACGACTGGCGCATGCGCCTGGCGGCCGACCCCGCATCGGTCAACCGCGGCATCGTCCTCGTCGAGATCAACGACTCGACCATCCGCGACATGGAGCCAATCTTCGGCCACTGGCCATGGCCCCGCGTGGCCCTGTCGTATGTGATCGACTACCTCCACCGCGCACCAGCGAAAGTGGTTGCGGTGGATATCACGCTGGCCGAGCGCGACCGGGTCGAACAGTACGATATCGGCGGCGAGAAATGGTCGGGGCAGGAGAGCGACAAGGCGCTGGCCGACGCGGTGGCGCAGTCGGGCAACGTCATCATGCTCGCCGACGCGGTGGACGAGGGGCTGGTGGACGCAGCGCAGGCGGAACCCGCCGCCGCCTGGCCCGATTCGGGCTACCGCGTCGGCCACCTCGCCGAACCGAGACCGGTCATCCACCCTCCGTACACGGAGCTCGCGCAGGGGACCGCGGCCCTCGGCCACAACTTCCTGGTCCTCGATAAGGACGGCCCGGCCCGGCGCCTCTCCCCGTTCGTCCGTCTCGGCGACCGCACCCTGCCGTCGCTCGGCGTCGCGGCCGCGCTGATTGCCGCGGGCCTGCGTCCAGGCGACGTGGCTGCCGAGGGCACCCTCCTCCGGCTGCGCGACACCCGCATGCCGCTCATGCCGTCCCCTTTTGTCGACGCCTACACCGGCGCCAGACGCGACCAGTGGGCCGCCCTCGTCAACTACCGCGCCCCCGCCCTGCTGAAGGACGGCGCCCGCCCCTACCCCTCCTACTCGTTCCGGCGCCTCTTCATGTCGGAACAGCAGCTCCTCGCGGGCCCGCGGCCGATGATCGATCCGGCGGAGTTCAGGGACAAAATCGTGTTCGTCGGCTTCACAGCCTCCGGCCTCGTGGACGTCTTCAACAGTCCCTTCGGCGACGATCGCATGCCCGGCATCCAGCTCCACGCCAGCATCGCCGACAGCATCCTGGCCAACCGCTTCATCACCCCGGCCTCCCGCGCCTCCCGCATCGCCATCGTCTGCATCGTGGCGACCGCCATCGGGCTGCTGTCTGCGTTCCTGCGCTTCTCGGCCGCCGCGGGGGCGGCCGCGGCCATCCTGGCGGGGTGGTCGTGGTTCGCGCTGAGCGCGTTCCGGGGCGGCGCGTGGCTCAACATGGTGCAGCCGCTCGCGAGCGGCGCGATTGCGCTGTTTGCCGGCACCGCGTACCAGTACTTCGTCGAGGACCGCGAGAAGCGGAAGATGAAGCGCTTGTTCGGGCGATACGTCTCGCGCGATGTCTACGCGCAGTTGACGGCCCACCCGGAGCTCGCGGAGCTCGGGGGCGCGCGTCGCGAGATGACGGTGCTGTTCTCGGACATCCGCGGCTTCACGGCGGTGACCGAGAAAGGCAACCCGGAGGAACTGGTCGCGCAACTGAACGAGTACTTTTCCCGGATGGTCGATATCGTCCTCCGGCACAAGGGCACGGTCGACAAGTTCGTCGGCGACATGGTCATGGCGCTCTTCGGCGCGCCGCTGGACGACCCGGACCACGCCGAGCACGCCGTCCGGGCGGCAATCGACATGGTGGAGGAGCTCGGCGTTCTGAACAAGGCATGGGTCGAGCGCGGCATGACGCCGCTCGACATCGGCATCGGCATCAATTCGGGAGACATGATTGCCGGCAATATCGGGTCGTCTTCGATCATGAGCTATACGGTGATCGGCGACAACGTGAACCTCGGCTCCCGCCTCGAATCGTTGAACAAGGATTACAAGACCCGGATTATCATGAGCGACGCCACGCGCACCCGGCTCCGGAACATCTACGACACCCGTCCGCTGGGGGACGTGAGGGTCAAAGGCAAGACGCGGGCGGTGGCCATCTACGAGATCCGGGTGCCGGCCCCGCTCGTGACCAGCGAGGAACCATCAGCATGAGTATGAAATCAGCGGCTTTCGTCCTGGCGGCGATGCTCACGGCGGCGCCCGCGTCCGCGCAACTCGGCGGCCTGATCAACAAGGCGCAGAAGGCCAACGACGCGAAGAACAAGTACGACGACATGAACATCACCGACGCGGAGGAGCGTCAGCTCGGCGAGCAGGTCAGCGCCAGCCTCCGCGCCCGGTACGGGGTATATCAGGACAGGGAGGTCACGAAATATGTGAGCCTGATCGGCGGCGTCCTCGCGCAGCAGAGCACACGGCCCGACCTGAACTGGACGTTCATCGTCCTCGACACCGACGGGGTCAACGCCTTTGCTGCCCCCGGCGGCCTCATCCACGTCACACGCGGACTCCTCGGCCTGGCGAAGAACGAAGCGGAACTGGCGGGGGTCCTCGGCCACGAGATCACCCACGTCACGGTAAAGCACACCGTGCGGGCGATCCAGAAGAGCAAGGGAATCTCGATCGGCGCCGATCAGGCGGGCGGCGGATCGCTCAAGAACGTTCTCATCGCGAAGATGGCGGAAAAGGCCTATCACCTGATTCTCGATGGCGAGTTCAGCCGGGAGGACGAGAACGAGTCGGACAAGGTCGGGCTCGCCCTCGTCAACAAGGTGGGCTTCGCTCCGACAGGCCTGGTGGACGTTCTCAAGAAACTCGACGCCCGTAACACCGGACGCGACGACCGGAACGGGCTCTTTGCCTCCCATCCAGCCACAAAGGACCGCATCGGCAAGCTCGAACAGCAGATCGCCTCGCAGAAGCTCTCCGCCACGGCCAAGGGCGAAGCGCGGTATGCAAAGACTGTCCACATCGACGCCAGGCCGATCGGCGACATCGCGCTGAACGTCGAGGGGGCCGCGGGGCTCGCGGGCGGCGAGAAGAAGGCCGAGGCGAAGAAGGAGGAGCCCAAGAAGAAAGGCGGGCTCCTCGGCAAGTTCAACACCTCCTCGAGCGAACAGAAGCAGTCGAGCCAGACGGTGGCATCGGCCGGCGCCAGAGGCGGCTTCCCCGATCGTGACGCGAAGGGGGGCGCCAACAAGAGCCCGGTCGCCACGAAGGTGACGGCCGCGGAGCTCGAAGCCTTCCGGAAGGGGATTGCGGCCTAACGGCCTCATGTCGCACTTTCCGGGGCACGTCGTCATGGGCGCCGCCGCACTCGCGGCGGCGCTCGCAGTCTTTGCCTTCACGCTGAACAGCCTCGTCAGGCGCCGACTGCGGCTGTCCCTGTTCCTGCTGGGCGCCTATCTCCTCCTCAATCTCTTTCTGGCGGTCGTCCGGCCCGCCATGACGCCGGCGGCCGAATCGCAGCTCCACGCCGTCGAGCAGCTCGCGCTCGCGGCCGCAATCATCAATCTGATCGTCCTCTGCCTGATCAACCCGCTGCGCGCGGACCGCGTGCCCGATCGGTTCCCCACGATTCTCCAGGACTTCATCGTCGTCGG
>JANPJN010000224.1:0-1964 GCA_031425515.1 Acidobacteriota bacterium
CAACGCGCTGGCCGTGCGCACCGTGGTCGAGGCGGCCGCGTCCGCGGGGGCGCGTCGCGTCGTCCACTGCAGTACGGTCGGCGTCCATGGAGATATCGATCATCCTCCCGCCGGGGAGGATGCGCCGCTCAAGCCTGGCGATATCTATCAGGTCACCAAGCTGGAGGGGGAGCGGCTCGCGCGCGAGGCCGGCAACGAGAAGGGCGTGGACGTCGTCATCGCGCGTCCGACCGGGATTTACGGTCCGGGCGATCGACGGCTCCTGAAGTTGTTTCGAGGGGTTGCGCGAAGGCGCTTTTTCATTCTGGGGAGCGGCCGCATTTTCTACCACCTGACGTACATCGACGATCTCGTCGCGGGGTTCCGGCTGTGCGGCACCGTGCCGGCGGCCGCGGGGCGGACATACATCCTTGCCGGGCCGGAGGTGACGACGCTGAACGAGCTGGTAGCGCTCGTGGCGGAGGCGGCGCAGGTGGCGCCGCCGCGGGTGCATCTACCGGTGTGGCCGTTCTGGATGGCCGGGGCCGCCTGCGAGGCCATCTGTGCGCCGTTCTGGATCGAGCCACCGATCTACCGGCGTCGAGTGGACTTCTTCACGAAGAGCCGCGCGTTCGACATCTCCCGCGCGCGTGCCGAGCTCGGCTACGCGCCGCAGGTCCACCTCCGCGACGGCATTGCCCGCACCCTCGCCTGGTATCGCGCCCACTCCTGGTGAGTGTCCCCCTACCGTGGCATATGCTACGCAAGACACTGATGCCTTTGAACGTTCGCCGGTAATCTCCTGATGACGCCAATTCCCCGCGCGCAGGATCAGCTCTTCGACGCCCGACGCACCGCCCGCGAGAAGTACGTCGCGCTCGTGGTCGGGCGCCCCGGCTGGGCCGCGCTGCTCGGACACGAGGCCGTGACGCTGCTCTCGCAGCCCGTGCCCGGCGCGCTCGGCCTGGCGCTGCGCAAGGTGCTGTATCCGATGCTGCTCGGGGCCTGCGGACGTAACGTCGTCTTTGGCCAGAACGTCGTCCTGCGCCACCCGCACAAGATCCGCATCGGCGACAACGTAGTGATCGACGACCACTGCCTCATCGACGCCAAGGGAGACAGCAACCACGGGATCACCATCGGCAGCGGGGTCTTTCTCGGACGGAACACCATCCTGTCGTGCAAGAACGGCGACATCGAGCTCGGAGACGGTGCGAATGTCGGCTTCAACTGCGAGATTTTCTCGGCCAGCCGTGTGACCGTCGGACGAGACACGCTCATCGCCGCCTACTGCTACATCATTGGCGGTGACCACGATTTCTCGGATCCGTCCCAACCAATCCTCGCGCAGGCGCGCCGCTCACAGGGGGTCACGGTCGGCCACGGCGCGTGGCTCGGCGCGGGGGCGAAGGTGCTCGACGGTGTCACGATCGGCGACCGCGCCATCGTCGGGGCCGGTGCCGTGGTCCGCGCGCCGGTGCCCGCCGGCGCGATCGCCGTAGGGATCCCCGCGCGGATTGTCGGGCAGCGCGAGGCGGCCGCGCCGTGAAGCTCAACGTCCTGCAGGTCTGCGATCATCTGGGATGGGAGGGCTCGCGCATGCACGGCGTGAAGCGCCTGTTCTCCTGGATGATCCCGCGATTCGATCCGGACCGCTATAACGTCTCGCTCGTCAGCCTGCGCCGCAAGGATCTGTCGGAGGAGACGCTCGAGTCGTTCGGCGTGGACATCACGTACCTCCACAAGTCGAAGTTCGATCCGGCAACGCTCCCGGCGCTCCTCAAGGTGATCGACAGAAAACAGATCGACATCCTGCACCTCCATGGCTACGGCGCGACGACGTTCGGGCGGATGGCGGCGGGGATGCGGCGGCTGCCCGCGATTCTGCACGAGCACGCCAACCTCACCGACACGCCGTGGTTCCAGAAGATCGCCGACACCGCGCTGGAGCCCGTGACCGACATCGCGCTCGCCGTGTCCCGCAG
>JANPJN010000225.1:0-3006 GCA_031425515.1 Acidobacteriota bacterium
TCGGCGCCGTAGAAGTCGTCGGTCGGGCTGCCGAGCGGCACGAAGACGAGGCCGCGGGCGGTGTCCACCGTCATGAAGCCCCAGGCGTTGGTCCCCGAGCGGTTCTTCCAGGCGCCCGGCGGCCACGTCTCCGTGCCGGGCTCGCCGGGCCGGGGCACGGTGTGGAACGTCCAGAGCAGCGCGCCGGTGCGTGCGTCCCAGCCCCGGATGTCGCCGTAGAGCCGTCCGGTTGACGGCGCGCCCTCGCCGTTGGCGCCGCCCGTGATCACGATGTTGCGGTAGATGGCGGGCGGTGAGGGGACGCTGAGCGGGCCGCGCCCGCCGTCAACGCTGAGGCCGGCCTTGAGGTCCAGCCGGCCCCCGACGCCGAAGTCGGGCGCGAGGCGGCCGGACCGCGCGTCCACCGCGATCAGTTCGCCGTCGCCGGCGCCGGTGTAGAGACGAGGCCCTGTCCGGTCGTCGCCGGGCCAGTAGGCCAGCCCGCGGCGCGACATGTCGGTGTCGGTGTACTTCCAGCGGACCCTGGCGGTTTCGGGCTCGAGCGCGAAGAGGCTGTTGCCGGCCGGCACGTACATGACCCCGTTCACGACGAGCGGCGTCGCCTGCATGGCGGTGCCGCCGGTGTCGAAGGTCCACGCGCGCGTGAGCGTGCCGACGTTGGCGGGAGTGATTTGCTTGAGGGGCGAGAATCGCCGGGCGCCCGCATCGTGGCCATACGACGGCCACTCGCCCGCGGGTGGCAGCCCCTGGGCCCCGACCAACCCCAGCGCCAGCAACACCACTCGAAGGGGGACACTCATCTTCAGACCCCTGAGACCCCGGCGAAGGTGGCGGCGAGGGCGGTGACGCTGTCGCGGGCTTCGGTCTCGGTGATCGTCAGCGGCGGGGCGATGCGCAGCACCTTCTTCGCGAGCGGGCCCATCAGGTGGACGGCGCGCCCGTCCGCATCACCGACGTACGCGGCGAGGACGCAGGCATTGGCAATCTCGTTTGCGCTGCGCCCCCCGAAGTCCGCAAGCTCGACGCCCCAGACCATGCCCCCCTTCTCCCCCCGCACGTGGGCGACGAACGGCAGCTCCTTGAGCGCCACGAGCCCCTCCTCGATGACGGCTGACGCCCGGCGCGCGTCCCCGAGGACGTCCCGGCTCTCGAACTCGTCCAGCGTCGCCAGCACCGCGGCGCAGCCGAGCGGATGGCCACTGAACGTATCCGACGCCTCGCCATATCCGAGCGTGCCGAACACGTCGGCGCGCCCCGCCGCGCACGCCGCCGGCACACCGTTGCCGAGCCCCTTGCCCAGCACGACGATGTCGGGCTCGAGGCCGTAGGTTTCGAACGCGTACATCTGTCCCGTGCGGCCGAAGTTCGCCTGAATTTCGTCCAGGATGAAGAGCGCGCCGTGCTCGCGACAGAACGCCTGGAGCATCTGCAGATAGGCCGCGGGCGGATGATACGATCCGCCGCCGCCAAGATACGGCTCCGTGATCAGGCACGCGATGCCACGGCCTTCCGCCGCAATGCGCTCGAGCTCGGCGCGATACGGCGCCGCATCGAACGGGTCGTCGCGCATGGACAGATCGCGTCGCTCCTCTTTCGGAAACGAGATGAAGCGGACGCGCGGATCCCGGTGCTTGTCGTGCTCGTTGCCGGTGACGGCTTCAGCCAGCCCCTTCTTCCCGTGGAACCCGTCGCGCGTCGCGAGGATCAGGTCCCGGGCGGGGTCGCGCGCAAGCGCCGCCCACAGCGCCTTCTGGATCGCCTCTGAGCCCGACGCCGCCCACAGGATCTGTTCCAGCCTGCCGCCTCCCGGCTTCGACTGCAGGTTCGCCGTGAGACGCCGTACGGCCTCCGCCTCCACCTGCGCGATGGCGTTGTACGCCGTGAGCGGCGTGGCCTCGAAGTAGCGAGCGTCCGGCAGCGGACGATCCCATCCCATGTAGCCGAGAAAGCGCCGCTGCCACGCGACGGGGTTGTGCCCGAGGTTCGCAACGAGGACGCCTGACGTGTAGTCGTAGAGCCGGCGGCCATCGACCGTCCAGTGATACACGCCCGCGCTCTTCGCAATCGCGAGCTGTGACGGCGTGTAGGTGCGCAGCGACACCGGCTCGCGCTCGGCAATCGTGCGTCGCGCGGCGTTCGACCGCGTCTCTCCCGCATGTTCGATGGTCATGGCTGTTCCGGATACAACACAATCGCTCCCGCGCGATCGGGAAGGTGGAGCATCATGCCGCCCCTGGCCGAGATCCGCACGACGCCGTCGGGCGCACCGTCGGCCGCATGAGCGAGGATCGCCTCCATGGCCTGAATCGCGCTCACGACCTGACGGTCGGCCTCGAGGTCGTTGTACCGCAGGGCCCGCATTTCCTCGAGCCGCACGCCGCGTTCGTCCCGGCTCCCGCCAAACTCGACGCAGGCCACTTCCTCGACGAACCGCCGCAGCACCTCGATCCCGTATCCCCGCTGCGTCCGCTCGCCCCACGGCTCCACGAACGTCGCGTTGTAGTGCGTATTGACCGTCGTCTTGAGCGATATCGGCGTGCGACCCTCGACCGTCAGCTCCACGCCGCGCTTGCGCGAATGGCCATTCCACACACCGTTGTCGAAGCGGAACTGGACCTCCTGCTCGACATAGCCCGGAAAATTATCAGGGTGCACCCAGCTGGTATGGATGTCGAACGCGGCCTCGCGGCCGTCGGCGTACTCGTAAATCAGCCGGAGCTGCGTCGAGTCCCACGTCTTCCCGTCGGCCGGCCCCACGAGGCCGCGCTGCCCGGTACAGGCGACGGTCTTCAGCCGTCCACCGAACGTGAAGTCGATCAGCTTGATGTAATGAACGGCGACATAGGTGCCGGGGTTGCGGCCGTCGATCCATTCCGCGAACTGCCCACCCGACACGCTCTTCGGCTCGAGCAGCGAGCAATACCCGTTGTTGACGTGCACCAGCGCACCGTCCTCGACGAGCGTCCGCAGCTTCTTGTGATCGGGGTCGGCCAGCTTGTGGTACAC
>JANPJN010000226.1:0-3193 GCA_031425515.1 Acidobacteriota bacterium
CCGGCGCTGGCATCAGACGACCTCGCGGGGCTCACCTTTATCTACCCGGCCGGCTCGGCGCCTCCGGGATGCACCTACTCGATATCCCCCTCGTCCGCGTCGGTCGGTTCCGCGGCTGCCTCAGGCGCCGTGACGATCACCACAGCGGCGGGCTGCGCCTGGACCGCCAGCGGCGCGAGCTTCGCGTCGGTTTCCCCCGGCAGCGGCAACGGCCCCGGCACGGTCACCTACGCGGCATCCGCGAACACGGCCACCACTTCCCGCTCCGTCAGCCTCACGATTGCCGGCCGGGCCTTCCTCCTCTCGCAGCAGGGGGCCGTCCCTCCCGTCGTGCCCCCCTTCGGCGCCGTGGACACGCCGCTCGACAATGCATCGGGCGTCACCGGCTCGATCCCCGTCACGGGCTGGGCCCTGGACGATGTGGAGGTGATGTCGGTGAAGGTGTACCGCGATCCCGTGTCGCCCGAGGCGGCGGGGACGCTCGTCTACGTCGGCGACGCCACCTTCGTGCCGGGCGCACGGCCCGACGTCGCGGCCGCGTATCCGACCACGCCCTTCAACACGCGCGCGGGCTGGGGCTATCTCCTGCTGACCAACGTGCTGCCCAACCGCGGCACCGGTGTCTTCCGCCTGCACATGTATGCGACGGACCGCGAAGGGAACCAGCGCCTGCTCGGCAGCCGGACGATCACCTGCGCGAACAGCACCGCCACGACACCGTTTGGTGCCATCGACACGCCCGCGCAGGGAGGGGTCGTCACCGGCACGACCTACAACACTTTCGGATGGGTGCTGTCACTCGGGCCGCGGCGCGCCGATCCGCCGGCAGGCGGAACAGTGAGAGTCGTCATCGACGGCGTCGCCGTCGGAAGTCCGTCCGGCTGGACGAACCGGTCGGATCTGACCGCGCTGTTTCCGGCGAGCCTGTATCCGGGCATCAACACCGCGCTGGGCGTCTACACCTTCAGCACCGCCGGACTGGCCAACGGCCTGCACACGATCGCGTGGAGCGTCGTGGACAACCAGAGCGGGGCGTCGGGCATCGGCAGTCGGTACTTCACCGTCACGAATCCGTTGACGTCGGATCCGGCTAGCGCCGCGGCCGCGGGTGTGGCCACGCCGCGCGACGCCGTCATGCCGAGCCTCGAGCCAACCGCGATCAGCGGCCGGCGCGGCTTCACGCTCGACGAGCCTCTCCGCCGCTTCCGTCCCGATGCCACCGGGCTCGTGACCGTCCAGGCCGAGGAGATCGATCGAATCGAGCTCCACCTCGCGCCGGCCGCCGCCGACGCCGCTGGCCCGTTCTCGTACGAAGGCCATCTTCGAACGCCCGCCGGTCTCGAGCGGCTGCCCGTCGGCTCGACACTCGATGCCGCGACTGGGGACTTCACGTGGCAGCCCGGCGTGGGCTTCGTGGGCTCGTACGACTTCGTGTTCACCCGCGCGGCCGGCCGGCAGCCTGCGGTCCGGCAGGACGTCCGCCTCGTGCTGCATCCGAAGGCCAGCGGGCGCGTCGGCCCGCAGGTCGTCATCGACACGCCGTCCCGTCAGCAGGACGTCGGGCAGCCCTTCGTGCTCGCCGGCTGGGCGATCGATCCAGACGCTGAGGTTGGGACAGGGGTGGACGCGCTGCACATGTGGGCGTATCCGCTCGCCGGAGGGGATCCCGTGTTCGTCGGCGCTGCGGCCTACGGCGGTGTGCGCCCGGACGTGGCGGCGCTGCACGGACGCCGCTTCGCTCCCTCGGGATACAGCCTGACCGTCGCGGGGCTCACGCCCGGCAACTACGACCTGGCGGTGTTCGCGTGGAGCACGGCCGCCGGAGGGTTCGCGCCGGCGAAGACCGTCCGGGTCACGGTGCGTTGAGCCCGGCCAGCATCTCCGTCATCGTCCTCAACTACAACGGCCGGCGGTGGCTGAAAGGCTGCCTCGATGCGCTCGGGGCCCAGCGCGGGGCGCCTCCCTTCGAGGTGCTGGTCGTGGACAATGCCTCGACCGATGGTTCCCCGGAGGTGGTGCGGGCGTATTCGGCGGAGCGTTCGGCGCGCGCGTTCGACGAGGTGCGTCTGGTCGAAACCGGCGCCAACCTCGGATTTGCCGCCGGCAACAATGCCGGCGCGCGCGTGGCCGCCGGCGCCTGTCTCGCTTTCCTGAACAACGACACGGAGGTTGAGCCGGACTGGCTGGCGCGGCTGCATGCGGCGCTCGCGGAGCGGCCGGCGTTCGCCATGGCGACCTCGCGCCTGGTCTTCATGGATGCGCCGTCCATCGTGGACAGCGCGGGAGACGGCTACCTCCGGGCCGGCGGCGCGTTCAAGCACGGCTACGGCGCCGGCGTCGAGGGGTCCCTGGAATCCCGCGAGGTCTTCGGCGCCTGCGGCGGCGCCTTCCTGATTCGCAGAGCTGTCTACGACGCGCTCGACGGGTTCGATGAACGTTTCTTCATGGTCTACGAGGACGTGGATCTTTCGTACCGCGCGCGGCTCCTCGGGCACCGGTGCTGGTACGCGGCCGATGCCGTCGTGCGCCATGCCGTCAGCGGTACGCTCGGCGCGGCCAGCCCCGCGGCGGTCTTCTACGGCCAGCGCAATCTCGAATGGACGTGGCTCAAGAACACGCCGTGGCCGCTGCTGCTTCGCACGGCCGTTCCTCACGCCATCTATGCGGCCGCCGGCCTGGCGCACTATGCGCGGACCGGACGGCTCGTGCCCGCGGTGAAGGGGAAGCTCTCGGCGCTGGCCGGCCTGCCGCGTGTGCTGAAGGACCGCCGTGCTGTGCAGCGCGCCGCCGTGGCGCCCACGTCGGCGCTGGAGCGGATGATGGAGCCCCGCTGGCTCGCGCTCAAGCGACGGGAGAAATCCGCGCGCCGCTGAAAATGGCGCGTCCCGCGGCCGCAGCCGCAGGCTGCAGGATCATTGCGGGCCGAGCGGCTGCACCTTCGAAATCCGGATCGTGACGGCGCGCTCACCCACATCGAGGATCCGCAGATCGAGCCGCAAGAACCGCGCGTCAGAGCGGATGCTCCGCGCCGGGATCGTCACGTCCACCCACTGCCGTGGCGGCAGGATCACGATGTCGGCTACCCGGCCGTCCAGCCGCAGCTCGAGCCGCTCCACCTGCGCCGACCACTGCTGCACGCTGAACCGGAACGCCGTCTCTCCAGGCACGAACAGCGCGGCCGTCGTCGTCGCTC
>JANPJN010000227.1:0-7579 GCA_031425515.1 Acidobacteriota bacterium
CCCCGAGCTGGCCGAGGCCCGCACGTTCGTGGCGGCCTCGCCTCGCTGACGCGGACACTGCCGGCTGCGGGTTACCCGAGAACGCCCGCGCCCCAGGCCACGGCGATATAGCGGACGGCCTTGCCGACGGTCACCCAGAAGACGAACGGCAGCCAGGGGATCCTGACGGCGCCGGCGGCCGCGACCAGGGCGTCGCCGATGAGCGGCACCCACGACAACAGCAGCGCGGGCTGGCCGTATCGCTGCAGGAGGCGTCCGGCGCGCGACTCGGACAGGGGCGCGGCGGCCCCGCGCTCCAGGAGCTTCGCCCCGCGCCGTCCGAGCCAGTATGTCGTGCAGGCGCCGAGCACGTTCCCCAGCGTGGCCACCCCGACGGCTTGCCATACCGGGTAGCCGCGGACCACGAGCGCGAACAGCGCCGGCTCGGATCCGAGTGGCAGGACGGTCGCGGCGAGGAAGCTCCAGGCGAAGAGCGTCGCGTACGCAGCCAGGCGGCCCTACACTCCGGCGAAGCCCGCAACTTCAGCGGCGAACGTATCGGGGTTAATCGGTTTCTCCATGCGGCCGTCCGAAGGTCAATGTACCTCCTTTCCCCATTCGCCGGCACCCTTCCTCTCTGCCGGGGTTGAATCGACGCGCGACCCCGTTCGATTGCCAGAGGAAACCACCGCGTCCCGGCGGTGGCCGCCATGCGAACGCCAGACGCCCGCAAGGGGTCCTGAACCGCATCGGCGCCGGCAGGCGTCCAAACCCAGGCCTTATGACGTCGCTTTTCCTGCTGGGCATCGGCCCCAACCGAATGTCACGGCTCTGGGTGTATCTGGCGTTCGTGCTCGTCGCGGGGTCCGGGGACATCTACGCTCAGTCCGCCTCGAACGTCCTGGCTGGCATCGTGGTGGACCAGAGCGGCGGGGCGATCGCGGATGCGGAGGTCAGCGCCGCGGCGGCCTCGGGCGGAGCCCGCCGCCGGACCCGATCGGGCCCGGAGGGCAGGTTCGCGTTAGCCGGCCTCCCGCCCGGCCGGTATGCCATCACGGTCCGTCACCCCGGCTTTGCCGATGTGTCGGCGGACGCGTCCGTCGACGCATCAGGAGCTCCCGCCGACCTCAGGATCGAAATGCAGGTGGCCGGCCTGAGCGAACAGGTGTCGGTCGGCGCGGCGTCCACGGCGCCACCCACGGCGGCGCCATCGGTCATCGAGGTCAGCCCGCTCGAGGTCCGCGGCGTCGCGGGCGCCGGCGAGAATATCTTCCGGGTGCTCCAGACCCTTCCCGGCGTGGCGGCGGTGAACGACTTCGACAGCCGGCTGTCGGTGCGCGGCGGCGGGCCGGATCAGAACCTCACCATCATGGACGGGATCGAGATCCACAATCCCTACCGGCTCTTCGGCCTCACGAGCGCCTTCAATCCTGAAACCGTCGAACGCTTCGAGCTGACCGCCGGCGGGTTCAGCGCCAAGTACGGCGATCGCCTCTCCTCGATCCTCGTCGTCGAAAACCGTGACGGCACGACCGCCGCTCCGCTGGCCGCGACGGCCGCCCTCGCATTGACCGACGGGAACCTCGTCGCCGAAGGCCGCCTCCCCGGGTCGAGCGGCAGTTCATGGCTCGTGACCGGCCGGCGCACGTACTACGACCTGGTCGCGGAGCGGATCGTGGATTCGGATCTGCCGTCGTTCGCGGATCTGCAGGGCCGGGCCGTGTGGGAGATGACGCCGGGCCGCCGGCTCACGTTGATGGGCCTGCGCAGCCGCGAAGGGACAGATGCCTCGTTCGACGGAGACGTGGACGGTGAACGGGTCAGCCTGCAGTCCGGCACCCGCAACGATCTGGGCGCGGCCACGTTCGCCTCATCCCTGGGCAGCATGACGACGAGCCGGACGACGGTGTCGTGGTATCGCAACAGCGAGAACATCGACTTCGACGGTGCCTTCCGGAACGAGGCGCAGCGATCCAACAGGCCCGACGAGGCCGCCGTGCCGTTTGCCGCCGTGCTCTTCACCCGCAACGTCGCGGTCCGGGATGTCGCCGTGCGTCAGGAGCTGGCGATGACGTTCGGCCCCCGTCACCTCGTCGAGACCGGGTTCGAGACGCACGCGCTCACGACCTCCTGGGCCTGGAAGATCAGCGGCGACCGCAATCCGAACGCCCCGAACGGATCGAGCGGCAATGGCGGGACGGGACTTCCGGCCCTGCTCGACTCGACCCGGCGTGCCGGTCGGGTCGGCGGTTGGTTGACTGACCGCTGGAGCCTGACGCCGTCGCTGCGCCTGGAACCGGGCGTGCGCGTGGACTGGACCGGCCTCGCCGACGAGCTGACCCTCTCGCCGCGGCTGGCCCTCGTGGCGGATGCCGGCCGGACCCGGCTGCGTCTTGCCGGCGGACAGTTCACCCAGAGCCCCGGCTACGAGAAGCTTCTGCAGTCGGACTACTTCGTGGATCTCTCGAATGCCGAAACCCTCCGCCTCCGCAGCGAGCGCGCGTGGCATGCCGTGGCCTCGGTCGAGCGCCGGATCGCCTCCGGCCTGACCGGCCGGGTCGAGGCCTACTTCAAGCGATTCGATCGGCTGCTGGTGGGGCGCCTCGAGACACCCGCTGCCGTGGCGGCACGGGTGGCGGAGTACGACTTTCCCACGGCCCTGTCCGATCAGGTGCCCGACGTCCCGCAGGTCACCAGCATCCCGGGCAATGATGCCGACGGCCGCGCGTACGGCGTCGAGATCTATGCCGCACGGCAGGCGACGTCCGCCGCCACGCGTCTCACAGGATGGATGTCGTACACATGGGGCACGGCCGAGACCGCGGCGTATGGCCGTACGTTCCTTGCCGACTACGACCGGCCCCACGCGCTCAGCCTCGTCTCGACCTACCGCGTCAGCCGGCTGCTGCAGATCGGCACCACGGTGCGCGTGCAGTCCGGTTTTCCACGCACGCCGGCGCTCGGTGTGCGGGTCGCGTCGGTGGAGGACACGGCGGATGCGGACGGCGACGGCAACCGGAGCGAGCTCGTGCCGGCGCGAGATGCCGCTGGCTTCCCGATCTGGACGCCCGACTTCGGGGACAGCGCCAACCTGAACACCGGACGGCTGCCGGTGTTCGCGCGCGTGGACCTGCGCGCGACGTTCCTTCCGCGCTGGGCGAACAATCGCTGGCAGCTCTACGCCGAAGTAATCAACCTGCTGAACCGCGACAATGCCAGCAGCCTCGACACGGAGCTGACCTACGATCCGGCCAGCGATCGTCCGCGTCTGACGACGGTCAGGAGCGGCCGCCTGCCGCTCCTGCCTTCCTTCGGCATCCGCTACCGCTTCTGACACGCCGAGTCACCCCGGCGCGAGAGAGCCATTCCCTCTTGTAAGAACGGCGCCCTCCGTCGCGCCGCGTTGACGACGCCATCCGGTTCCTGTACAACGAGGCTCCGCACTCTTTTCGGGAGGAGATTCGCATGCCGCGTCTCAGGGTCGCCGCCTCATGGCTTGCCGCCGCCACGCTCGCCGCCGCGGCGGTCGCACAGCAGCGCCCCAATCCGCTGGCCGAACCGTTTACCGGCGTGACCGCGGCTGGCACGGTTGCGACGGGGCTGTTTGCCGTCCGGTCCACCGGAGTCGGCACCGGGCCGGTGAGGGACGCGGCGCTGCGCTTCACGGAGAGCCTGACGGCCGAGCAGCGCGCGAAGACCACCTATCCCGTGGACGACAGCGAGTGGCGCAACTGGAACAACATTCATCGGGCCACGCGTCAGGGGGTTGCCTTCAAGGAGATGAGCGAGGCGCAGCAGGCGCGGGCGTTCGCGCTGCTCGAGGCGGGGCTGAGCACAAAGGGCCTCGGCAAGGCGCGCAACATCATGCGCCTGAACGAGACGATCGCTGAGCTCACGAAGAAGTTCGACGAGTACGGCGAGGGGCTGTATTACCTGACCGTCATGGGTCAGCCGTCGGCGTCCGAGCCGTGGGGCTGGCAGCTCGACGGCCATCATCTGGTCGTCAATTACTTCGTGCTCGGCGATCAGGTGGTGATGACCCCGACCTTCATGGGCTCCGAGCCGATCAGCGCCAGCGCCGGCAAGTACGCCGGCACCATCGTGCTCCAGGACGAGCAGAACAAGGGGCTGGCGCTGATGCGTGCGCTCACGCCTGAACAGCGCCAGAGGGCCACCATCGCGGCCGACAAGACGGGCAACAACGCGCTCGCGCAGGCGTTTCGCGACAACCTGGTCCTCGACTATGCCGGACTGCGCGCCTCAGACCTGACCGTCGCGCAGCAGCACCTGCTGCTCGACGTGGTCGAGGAGTACGTCGGCAACATGCCCTCAGGCCATGCGAAGGTGCGCATGAACGACGTGCGCGACCGCCTGAAGGACACGTATTTTGCCTGGATTGGCGGAAGCGGCGCCGACAGCGCGTTCTACTACCGCATCCACAGTCCGGTGATCCTGATCGAGTTCGACCACCAGACACCTGTCGCGCTCGCGGGCCCGAAAGTGCCTGGCCGCGAGCACGTTCACACCGTCGTCCGCACGCCGAATGGCAACGACTACGGAAAGGACCTGCTGCGCCAGCACTACGAGCAGCACAGGAACGATCCGTCACACACACATCGATAGACCTACTTCTGGAGCGTGTAGGTGATCTTCATCATCTGGACGTCCTTGCCGTCCGGGCCCGGCACATACGCCGTCATCGAGCGCCGGCCATCGGCCGGGTAGTCGACGACCGTCCGGGTCTTCATCACCTTCCCGGTCATATCCGGTCCTTCCATGGAGCCGTTCACTTTCTTCGTCGCCGCATCATAGGTCCCCTCCGTCGTCGCCAGTCCCATCGACATCGAGTCGGTCCAGCTGCCGGCGTACTTCTTCTTCATCGGATCCCAGGTCGTGACGCCGTGCCCCTGGAACGGCACCCCGGGCATCATTTCTCCCTTGAAGTCGGTGATGAGGCACAGGCCTCCGCACCCGACGGTGCTCACCTCGACACCCTTCAACGTCATCGGCGCCGCCCCGGGGCCGGGAAGGAACTCGACGACGGCGTCCCATGTGCCGACGTCCATCTTGAGGATCTCGTGTTCCGGACCGGGTTTCGGCATCGGGGGCATCTGGGGCCCTCCAGCCTGCGCGAGGGCGAGCCTGGGGCTGACCAGAACGACGAGGAGCGCGAGGGACCGAACGACACGGATGAACTTCATGACAACCACCTCCGCGGCGAATATACGTCAAGAACGCCGCGCCGCGTTCGATGGCGGCACAGCCCCCACTGGACGCATAATCAGAACCGTGGCGAACAACACCGGAGCGGACGCTCCCTTCACCGTCGGGCTCATTCAGGACCACGCCGATGCGGACGCGGCCACGACCGTCGATCGCGCCGAGCGGCTCGTGCGCGAGGCCGCGGGCCGGGGCGCGCAGATCATCTGCCTGAAGGAGCTGTTCAACGCACCGTACTTCTGCAAGTCGCAGCACGCCGACCGCTTCGATCTGGCGGAGCCGATCCCCGGCGCGACGACCGCACGGCTGTGCCGGCTGGCCGGAGAACTGGCCGTCGTCCTGATCGTCCCGCTCTTCGAGCGGCAGGCCGCGGGGGTGTACCGGAATTCGGCGGCCGTGATCGATGCGGACGGGACGCTGCTCGGCGTGTATCGCAAGATGCACATCCCGGACGACCCGCTCTTCTACGAGAAGTACTATTTTGCCCCCGGCGACACGCAGGCCGCCGGCCCTCCGCAGGCGTGGCGTGAGGCCAGCGGATTCAAGGTCTGGAAGACGCGTTACGCGACGATTGGCGTTCTCATCTGCTGGGATCAGTGGTACCCCGAGGCGGCGCGTATCACGAGCCTGCTCGGCGCCCAGATCCTCTTCTATCCCACGGCGATTGGCTGGCACCCCGCCGAGAAGGACGAATGGGGCATCGCCCAGGTCGAAGCGTGGCAGACCATGCAGCGCTCGCACGCCATCGCCAACGGCGTTTACGTCGCCTCGCCCAACCGCGTGGGGCACGAGGCCGAGCCCGGCACCGACGGCATCACGTTCTTCGGGCACTCGTTCATCACGGACCCATTCGGTCGCTATCTCGCCGTCGCCGGTGAAGGGGAGGAGATCCTGCTCGCGCGCTGCGACCCGGCGCTGATCGAAACGGTGCGCCGCAACTGGCCGTTCCTCCGCGACCGCCGGATTGACGCCTACGGGCCGATCCTGAGCAGGTATCTCGGCTCGTGATCGCGCGGCCCCTGCGGATGCCGGCCGAGTGGGAGCCGCACCGCGCGACGTGGATCAGCTGGCCGCATCACGAACCCGACTGGCCCGGGAAGCTCGCGGCCATCCCATGGGTCTATGCCGAGATCGCACGCGTGATTGCGGCGCACGAGGCGGTCGAGATTCTCTGCGACTCCCCCGAGGTGCTCGCCTCGGCCCGCCGCACGCTGGATGCGCACGGCGTCCCGGCCGAGCGCGTGCGACTCCACGTCGTCCCGACGGATCGGGTGTGGCTGCGCGACTCGGCGCCGATTGGCGTGCTCGACGCCCGCGGCGACGTCGTGCTCCTCTCGTGGGGCTTCAACGGCTGGGCGAAGTACGACAACTTCCTGCACGACGGACAGGTCGGCCGTCGCATCGCGGAGCTTGCGGCGCGTCCCCTCGCGGAGCCGCATCTGCCTGACGGCCCTCGGATCGTGCTCGAAGGCGGTGGCATCGACGTCAACGGACGGGGACTGCTGCTCGTGACGGAAGAGTGGCTGCTGAGCGGCGTGCAGGTTCGCAACCCCGGCTTCACGCGCGAGGACTACGAGGCGGTCTTTCGCGAGTGGCTGGGTGTGACGCGCACGATCTGGCTGGGGGAGGGGTGCGTCGGAGACGACACCCACGGCCATGTGGACGACATCGCCAGGTTCGTTGCGCCCGACACGATCGTGCTGGCCGTGGAGGAGGATCCGCTCGACGAGAACCACGAGCGCTCCGTGGACAATCTCCGGCGCCTCGACCTGGCGTCACGCGAGGCCGGCCCGCTCCACATCGTCACGCTCCCGTTTCCGAGGGCCGTGACGATGAACGGGGAGCGGCTGCCGGCGAGCTACGCCAACTTCTACATCGCGAACGGCGTGGTCCTGGTGCCGACGTTCAACGATCCGAACGACCGCGTCGCGCTCGAGACGCTGGCGCGCGTCATGCCGTCGCACACGGTCGTCGGCATCCACGCGGTGGATCTCGTGTGGGGCCTCGGCACGCTGCACTGCCTGACGCAGCAGGAGCCCGCGCCCGCGCGCTGACGATCCCGCCAACCCTTCCTCGTTCTACCCGAATGGATTCTCGTCGGCGCTCGGGCCGTAGATCGACGGCACTGCCACGTCGAGCAGCCGCAGATAGACGGACAACTGGCCTCGATGGTGGTACGCGTGGTTCAGCACCAGCGACCGGATGAGCGCCGCTTTCGGCATGGTCATGAGGGTCTTCCCGCCCACGGTCGCCGTCCAGGTCGTGCCGAGCCCCGCGTCGCCAATCGCCTGCAGGTTGGTTTTCATCTGTTCCACGCCGCGGTCGTGGGCGGCGAGAATGTCGGCGGTCGATGCGGGGGGCGGCGTGCTGTCCCGGGTGA
>JANPJN010000228.1:0-1802 GCA_031425515.1 Acidobacteriota bacterium
ACGGCGTCCATCGGGCGCTCCGCGTTGTCGCCTGCCGGCCGGCGGCGTGCCATCGAGATGTTCGAGCGGCTCGCCGAAGCCGAGGCGGCCATCCATGCGATGCCCGTCGAGGCGGTGCATCTGCACGAGGTCGGTGCGCTCGATTCCATCATCGACATTGTCGGGGCCGTGTACGGCCTCGAGTGGCTGGACGCGAGCGTCGTGACGGCCTCCCCGCTCAACGTTGGCAGCGGCACCGTGGTGTGCGCCCACGGGACGTTTCCTGTGCCGGCGCCGGCGACCGCCCGGCTGCTGCGTGGAGCGCCGATCTATGCGGGTGCTGTCGCCGCTGAGCTCGTCACGCCGACCGGCGCACTCATCGTGACCGGCTACGCCTCGACGTTCGGGCCCTTGCCGGCGATGCGGCTCGAGCGCATCGGATATGGCGCCGGATCGCGGGATTTCGCGGGGCATCCGAACGTGCTCCGACTGCTGGTGGGAGAAACGGCGGCGGGCGCCGCGGCCCAGCGCATCGTGTCGATCGCGTGCGAGATCGACGACATGAACCCGCAACTGTTCGGCCCGCTGATGGACCGGCTGAGCGAGGCCGGGGCGCTCGACGTGTTCTACGGCGCCGTGCAGATGAAGAAGAACCGTCCGGGTACGCTCGTGACCGTGCTGGCGCGGCCTGAGGATCGGGAGGCGATTGCCGGGGTGATGTTCGCGCACACGACGACGATCGGCATCAGGTATCAGGAGATGCTGCGCGACTGTCTCGATCGGGAAATCATGGCCATCGACACGCCGTTGGGTGCCATCCGCTTCAAGGTGGCGAGCCGGGACGGACGTGTGCTCAATGCCGCGCCGGAATTCGACGACTGCGCACGGGTCGCCGCCGAGCGGCGGGTGCCAATCAAGGATGTCCAGGCGGCCGCGATGAAGGCGTGGCTCGAGCGATGAGCCGCTTCTACATCACGACGGCGATCGACTACGTGAACAGCCGTCCCCATCTCGGGACCGCCTACGAGAAGATTGCCGCCGACGTCATCGCCCGGTATCACCGGTTGTGCGGCATCGAGACGCACTTCGTCATGGGCAACGACGAGCACTCGCAGAACGTCTTCCGCAAGGCGCGGGAGCTCGGCGAGGAACCGCTGGCCTACTGCGACCGGATGGCGGGGGAGTTCCTCGACGTCTGGAGGCGCCTCGACATCTCGTTCGACGACTTCATCCGGACCACCGAGCCGCGGCACCGGACGTCGGTCCAGGCGCTCGTCGGCCGGATGACGGAGGCGGGCGACATCTTCGAGGGGCATTACGAAGGCTGGTACTGCGTGTCGTGCGAGGCCTTCAAGCAGGAGAAGGACCTCGTCGAGGGGAACTGCCCCGTGCACCGGACCCGGCCCGATTGGATCCGGGAGAAGAACTACTTCTTCCGCCTGTCGAAGTACCGCGACCGGCTGCTGCAGCATTTCCACGACCATCCGGACTTCCTGGTGCCCGACGTGCGGCGGAACGAAATCGTCCGGCTCATCGAAGGCGGGCTGGAGGATATCTCGGTGAGCCGCGCCGGGCAGGCCTGGGGGATTCCGATGCCGGACGATCCCTCGAGCGTGATCTACGTCTGGGTGGACGCGCTCATCAACTACGTGTCGGCCGTCGGCTTCGGCGCTGACGAGCGGATGATGGCGACCTGGTGGCCGGCCGACCTGCACGTGATCGGCAAAGACATCACCCGCTTCCATGCCGTCATCTGGCCCGCCATGCTCATGAGCGCGGGGCTGCCCGTGCCCCGCCAGATCTTCGGGCACGGCTGGGTGAAC
>JANPJN010000229.1:0-4164 GCA_031425515.1 Acidobacteriota bacterium
GCAGACACGGCTCTTCGCGGCGACCGACGACATCCTGCGGCGGGTGGGTGGACGTCCGGGTCACATCTTCAACCTCGGGCACGGTGTGCTGCCGCCCACGTCGCTCGAGGCGGTGCAGGCGCTCGCCCGCCACGTCCACGATGCAACGCGCGCCACTCCCTCGTAATCGATCCGCATGGTCATCATCGTCGGCGCCGGCATCACCGGCTTGTCGGCGGCATTCGAGCTGACACTCCGCGGCGTCCCCTTCCGCGTGATCGAGGCGTCGCCACGGGCCGGGGGCCTGATCCGGACCGACCGCACCCAGGACTTCCTCATCGAAGCGGGCCCCGAAAGCGTGCTGGCGCAGAAGCCGGCCGCCCTCGCACTGTGCGAGGCGCTGGGGCTCACCTCCCGGATCGTGACCAGCACGCCGCCGCGCACCGCTTTCGTGCTCAAGCGCGGGCGCCTCTATCCGCTTCCCTCTCCTTCCGTCCTCGGCGTCCCCCTCACGCTCGGCGCCGTCGCCGGCTACGAACTCCTGCCCCCGTGCGCCAGGCTTCGACTGGCGATAGAGCCGCTGGTGCCCGGGCGGCGGCAGCGGGACGAGTCGGTCGGGTCGTTCTTCAGGCGCCGATTCGGCCCGGCGACCGTCGGGTTGATTGCCGAGCCACTGCTCGGCGGCATTCACGCCGGCGACGTGGAGTCTCTTTCGATGCGCTCACTGTTTCCGCGCTTCCTCGATGCCGATGCTCGAAGCGGCAGCGTGATCCGCGCGTTCCGGCACGTGGCCGCCGCCAGGGACGGCGGCTTGTTCCGGTCCCTGGCCGGGGGTATGGGAGAAATGGTGGAGGCGCTCGAGCGCCGGTTGCCCGAAGGCTCGACCCAGTTCGGCGCCCCCGTGCGGGAGCTGGCGCGGACAGCCGCCGGCGCCGGAAGGCCCTGGAGCGTGCGCACGGATCGTGGAATTACCACGGCCGACGCCGTGCTCCTCGCCGTTCCCGCCTACGTCGCCGCCGCCCTGCTGGAACCGATCGACGCGGAGGCCGCGTCACACTGCGCGGCTGTTTCGTACGCATCCTCAGTCAGCGTCACGCTCGCGTGGCCCCGGGCGTCGGTCGCGCATCCCCTGCAGGGCAGCGGGTTCGTCGTGGCGCGGAAGTACAACGCCAATCGCATCACCGCGTGCACGTGGGTGTCGTCCAAATGGCCAGGCCGCGCCCCGGCGGGCACGGTGCTGCTGCGTGCGTTCCTGGGCGGCTCGCACGATCCCGGGACGGTGGATCTGGACGACGAGGCGCTGGTGCGGATTGTGGTGCACGACCTGGCACCGATACTCGGCATTACCGGCCCGCCGCGGTTGTCGAGCATCGCGCGCTGGAGGCTGGGCGGTGCGCAGCACGCCGTCGGCCACGAAGACAGGATCGACCGCATCGAGGCCCGTCTGGCCGCGCATCCCGGCGTATTCGTCGCCGGCAGCGGCTTCCGCTCCGTCGGCATTCCCGACTGCATCACCGATGGCCGCGCCGCGGCGCTCCGGGCGCTCGAGTGCACTATGATCGGAGGGTCGCCGCCCCCTGCGGCGGGGCACGATGAACCCGGGCGCCCAGCGCCCCCCAGATAGAAAGAACGGAATGACGACGACGTGGCGGGCGGCCGTGCAGTGTGTGATCGTGGTAATGGCCCTGGGCGCGATGGCCGGGACGGCGCGGGCGCAGTCCGCCGAGGTGCAGAAGCTGCTGGCGGAGATCAAGAGCCGCGACAAGGGCATGCTCGCAGTCTCGGAAGAAGACGGCCGCTTCCTGCGGCTGATGGTCGCGTCGAGCGGCGCGAAGCAGGCCTTGGAGATCGGCGGGGCCAGCGGCTACAGCGCCATCTGGATAGGGCTCGGCCTGCGTGAGACCGGCGGGCGGCTGGTGACGATTGAATACGATGCGGGTCGCGCGAAGGAGCTCGCCGAGAACATCCGGCGCGCGGGGTTATCCGATATCGTGCAGGTCGTGGCTGGTGACGCCTTCAAGCAGATTCCCGCGATTCCCGGCACGTTCGATTTCGTGTTCCTGGATGCGTGGAAGAAGGACTACCGGAAGTTCCTGGACCTGGTATCGCCGCGGCTGCAGAAGCGGGGGCTGTTTCTCGCGCACAATGTCGTGAACAAGCGCAGCGAGATGGGGGACTTCCTCGACGCGATCCAGACGCAGACGTTGTTCTGGACGACGATTGTGTCCCCGTCGGGGGAAGGGATGTCGGTATCGTTCAAGCGGTAGGCGTCGGCAGGCGCGCCTTGCGGGGCCTACTCTTCGACGGGCGCCGCGACGGCCGCTTTCTTGGGGGCGCGCTTCTTCCGGACCTTCGTACCGCGCAGGCCGGCGGGCACGGGCTCATCGCTCGGCTCCAGGCGCGACATGCTCGTGAGGAACTTCTTGACCCCGTGCTCGTCGAACTGCACCCGGGTATAGGCGTCCTCCACGGCAATCACCGATCCCAGACCGTAGGTGGGCTCGACAATCCGTGCCCCAACATCGAACCGCTTCATCGCGCGCTCCTTAGGCGGAAAGACCGGGCTGGCCGCCGCAAACCCTAGCGTATCTGATATTTACCGCACACGTCAACTTCTCGCCGTGCTAGAGTCCTCCCCCGTGCGGCCTGTTCACATCATCGGCGTGTCGCTCGACCTCGGCGGCAACCGCCGCGGGGTGGACATGGGGCCGTCGGCCTTCCGCATTGCGGGGCTCGGCGAGCGTCTGGCCGCGCTCGGCCTGCCGGTCGTGGACGAAGGCGACCTCGTGGCGCCGATTCCCGAGATCAAGGCGGCCGGCGACCCCGGAAAGAAATACATCCGGGAGATTGCCACGCTCTGCGAGGAGCTCTACCGGATTTCCTCGTCCGCCCTCGAACGCGGTGGCTTTCCTCTCGTGCTCGGCGGAGACCATAGCCTGGCCGCGGGATCCGTCGGCGCCACGGCGGCGTTCGTCCGGGGCGACGGGCGGCCGCTCGGCCTCATCTGGGTGGACGCACACGGCGACATGAATACGCCGGCGAGCTCCGGCAGCGGCAATGTCCACGGCATGCCGCTCGCCGCGCTGCTCGGGCAGGAGCCGGCCGAGCTCGCGCAGCTTGGCGGCTTCGCGCCGAAGGTCAGGCCCGAGCACACCGTCCTCATCGGCATCCGCAATCTCGACGAACGCGAGAAGCACATCGTCCGCGACTCGCGGGTGCACGTCTTCACGATGAAGGACATCGACCGGGCCGGCATCGCGACGATCACCGAGCAGGCGCTGGCCATCGCGGGCGCCGGCACGGCCGGCGTGCACATGTCGTTCGATATCGATGTGTGCGACCCGTCGATTGCCCCCGGCGTCGGGACGCCCGTGAAGGGTGGGCTCGACTACCGCGAGGCGCACATGCTGATGGAGATCATCGCGGACTCCGGGCTGTTGCGCGCGCTGGACCTGGTCGAAGTCAATCCGATTCTGGACGATCGCAACATGACCGCGGTGCTCGGCGTCGAGCTCGCGCTGTCGGCGCTCGGCCAGAAGATCCTCTGAGCGTCCACGCCGCTCGAGCCCCTGCCATCCCGCCGCCCTCGCGCCGGGGCCCCCGCCCTGCGGCGGCGCGCGGCGTGCCCGGCACCGGAGAACGTTGTAAGATCGGTCTCTTGCGGCGAGCGAGCGGTCCTGCCAGGGGCCGCCAGTCTGAGAGGCGCCCAGGGGACGACTCGGTAGCTCAGTTGGCAGAGCATGTGACTTTTAATCACAGGGTCGCGGGTTCGAGTCCCGCCCGGGTCACCATTCAAGACCTTATTAACGAGTTAGTTATAGGCTTACGAGCAGTGCTGGTCGTTTCCAGAATCGCTCTGGGGTAACGCCGGGGTAACAGCACGACGGAACGCAGAGAGGCGCCACGGTGGCGCCTCTTGTTGTGTCCGCGTGGTGTACTGGGTGCCTTGAGAGAAATCTTGAAACCATTCGGTGAACGGACGGGGAATTGCGGTAATGCATGAGCCATGGATATATACTCCAGCCCTCGCGACAATCCAGGAGGGTAGAGGGTATATGAGTATTTCCGTCCGTCAGTTGGCCGGCGCCGTCGTCGTGTCGTTTTGCGTAGGCGCGTTTATCGCTCCCGTGCTCACTCAGACACCGGGAGGCGCCGCGGCCCAGCCGCCCTCCGCTGCGAATCCGC
>JANPJN010000230.1:0-4538 GCA_031425515.1 Acidobacteriota bacterium
CCTCCACCTGATGCCTGGACCGAGCCGTCGCGCCCGTCGCGTCCGGCGTCGCGGGTCGCGCGCTGCCAGGTGCGGCGCTGGTCGATGGCGTTCACGTCGTAGAGCCGGGTCTCGGGCTTGTGCGCGAACACGCGGATCAGGCTGCCGTCCACTTCGTAGTTGAGGCCCTGCGGGAACAGCACCGCCTCGAGCGCCTGCCGCATGGTGAGGTTCTTCAGATCCCCGACGAAGGTCCCCCCCACGGATTCGTCCGTCACCAGGCTGAAGGGCGTCCCATTGACCAGCAGCAGGAGCATGTCGCGCAGCGGCATCGGCCTGGCCAGCGAGAGCGCGATGCGGCGCGGGCCGTCGAGGTCAGCCGCGGCGCGGTCGGCCAGTTGCGTGACTGGCAGTCCGGGCGACAGCGGCTCAGGTCCAGGCCCCGGCTGCGGGGCGGGAGGGGTGAACACGCCTGAGGCGGGGCCTGCCCCCTGTAGCCGCGTGACCGGCAGGTCCGCGGGTACGGATTGCGCGATCGCGGGCAGGGCCAGGGCGCCCCACACGGGCAGAGCCGCCGCCAGCGCGCGCCACCGCCACGAGTGCCCCCACATCACAAATAAGTCCTTATTGCGGAGCAGCTTACTACAGGGAGTCGTCGAAACCGCGCAGAATCGCGCGTCCCTGCACGCTTTTTCAAAGATTGTTTCGGCCGATCGACGGACGAACTGTAGGCGGTCTGACCTATTCTGGCGGCAGAATGTCCACCCGCCCGGGCGCGGGGGGCGGCCCGTTCTTCTTGAAGACGGCGACGCCAAGAAGGCCGCCGAGCATCCCGAACACGGCCCCCGTGATCACGCCGAAGATCAGTTTCATGACCAGGGCGCCGGGGCTCGCGAAGCGCTGGAGCATGTCGCGGGCATCGCCGGAGATGTCAGGGTTGCTCATGATGACCCGCTCCATCAGCCGGCGCTGAACGGGACCCAGCATCATGTCCAGGGGGATCGACAGCAGGACGCCGATGATCCCGCCGAACAGCCCGGCCAGGAGGCCGACGAGTGCGCCTTCGGACGCGTCCACGCCATACGGCGAGTTCTGCTGGCGGAGGTAGACCGCCAGCATCCCGCCCGCAACGATCCAGAGGCAGCAGCAGCAGTTCCCCGCGCTCACGAGCGGCAGCGCGGAGAGCACGCCAATCACAAGCCCGCCGAGAAGCGCCGGTTGCAGTCTGCCCTGGTCCATCAGTCGTAGTACTCCAGCCCGAGGTGGGTGATGAGGTCCTCGCCGCGCAGGAATCGCAGCGTGTTCTTCAACTTCATCAACTGGATGAAGAGATCGTGCTCCGGGTAGAGGTCAGGCGCGTGCTGCGGGCTCTTGAAGTAGAAGGACAGCCACTCCTGGATGCCCGCCATCCCGGCGCGCTTCGCGAGGTCGAGGAACAGCGCGACGTCGAGGACGATCGGCGCGGCGAGAATGCTGTCGCGGCACAGGAAGTTCACCTTCAGCTGCATCTTGTAGTTCAGCCAGCCGAAGATGTCGATGTTGTCCCACCCCTCCTTGTTGTCGCCGCGCGGGGGATAGTAGTTGATCCGGACGACGTGGCAGAGGTCTTTGTAGAGGGTGGGATAGACGTTCGGTTGCAGGATGTAGTCGAGGACCGACTTCTTGCTCTCCTCTTTCGTCTTGAACGACTCCGGGTCGTCCAGCACTTCGCCGTCGCGGTTCCCCAGGATGTTGGTCGAATACCAGCCTTCGACGCCGAGCAGCCGCGCCTTCAGGCCGGGGGCGATGATCGTCTTGATGAGCGTCTGGCCCGTCTTGAGATCCTTGCCGGTGATGGGGGCGCGCGTGCGCGCCGCCAGTTCGACGAGCGCCGGCACATCGGCGCTGAGGTTCGGCGCGGCGTTCGCGTACGGGATGCCCTCCTTGAGCGCGGCGTAGGCGTAGATCATGCTCGACGGGATATTGTCGTCGCTCGCTTCGAGCCCGGCCTCGAAGGCGGCAACCGTGGCGTGGACCGGCGACTCGGTGAGGTAGACCTCCGTGCTGCCGCACCAGACCATCACCAGCCGGTCGCACCCGTGCGTCTGCTTGAAGGTTGCCATGTCGGCGCCGAGCTGATCGGCCAGGTCGCGCTTGTTCTTCCCCTTCTTGACGTTGGGGCCGTCGAGCCGCTTTACGTAGCGGCGATCGAAGACCGCCGGCATCGGCTTGATCGCTTCGAGCTCGGGCCGGATCTGTTCGAGCAGGCTGTTCTCGAGCACGCCGGACGTCTTCGCCGCCTCGTAGGCGTTGTCTTCGAAGATGTCCCAGGCGCCAAAGACGATGTCGTCGAGCGAGGCGAGCGGAACGAAGTCCTTGATGAGCGGCGTTCGGGCCTCGGGCCGCTTGCCGAGGCGGATGGTGCCCATCTGGGTGAGCGAACCGATCGGCTCCGCGAGACCGCGCCGCACGGCGAGCACTCCGGCAATGGTGGTCGTGCTGACCGCGCCCATGCCGACGAGCAGAATTCCGAGCTTGCCGGACGAGGTCTTGATCTTTGCAGGTGCTTTCACAACGGCGAACTATATCATCGGAGAAGAGCGGCCCGACGGTGAGGCCGGGCGAGGACAATGACGCTGTTTCGGATGTTCCGGACCCCCGGCGATCCGCTGGCCGTTTCGATGGCCGGCATCAAGCTGGCGGATCGTCTGTTGATTGTCGGCTGCGGCGATCCGCTGCTCGTCGCCCGGCTCGCGGTGAAAACCGGGCTCACCGGACGTGCCGTCGCCGTGGATGCCGACCCGGCGCTGATCCGGGCGGCCGAGGCCCTTGCGCCGCGCGAGGGGGCGCTCATCGAAACCATGTCCGCGCCGTGGTCCGCGCTCCCGGTCGACGCCGGCGCGTTTGACGTCGCGATCGTGCGTCAGGTGTTCGGCGGCCTCGATGCGGCCGAACGCACCCGCTCGGCCGCCGAGATCCATCGCGTGCTGCGGCCGGGGGGGCGCTGCCTCGTGATTGACGCCGCGCCCGCCGCGGGTCTCCGCGGCCTCCTCCCCCGATCCCCTGGCGCCACGGACTACGCCGCGTCGGAAGGCGCCCTCCACGTCCTCCAGGCCGCGGGCTTCCGCGCCGCCCGGGTGCTCGCCGACCGGGAGGGGCTTGTCTTCACCGAGGCTGCCAGGGGGCGGGACTAACCCGGTTCTACGGGGTTCCACGGGGTTCTACGAGGTTCTGCAGGGTTCGGCGTCGAACTGTCCCCTCCCTCCGCGTTCTGTCTCTCGCAGAGCACACCTCGCACCGGCGCCATGCCGCCCGCGCGCAGGAAGTGGCGCAAAATCTCTCGGCTTCATTCAACAGCCCGGCGTGAAGGCGGCAAGGGAATTGCCCCTGCTGCCCCCGAACGGCCATGTCCCTGCACGCTCCGGCACTGCCCGATGTCTTCAGCGTTCGCGAAGTGGCGCGAGCGGCGGGGGTCCCCTCGTCCGACATCCGCGCGCTGATCGCGTCGGGCGGGCTGCGCGTGGAGCGCGGGGGCTTCATCGCCGGGGCCGACGCGATCCATACCGTCCGCCTGCTTCGAGGCGGCGGGCTCGGCCGTCCTGACGAGCTCTTCCGGACGCCGGCCCCCACCGCCCGCTCGCCACTCGGCGCGCTGGCGGCATCCGGCGCCCTGCATGCGGCGATGCTGGCAGGCCTCGTCCTGCTCGCGACCTTTGGCGCCGCGACCCCCCGGGCCGAAACGCAGGAACCTGTACGAATGGTGTTTCTGGCGCTGCCCGGTCCGGGCGGAGGCGGCGGCGGGGGCGGGCTCCGGCAGCCAACACCTCCGGCGCGCACCGCGCTCAAAGGCACGGCCCCCCTTCGAAGCCCGATTCCTCCTTCCGCCCCCGTCAAGCGCCCCCCGGCGCCGGCGCAGGCGGTCAAGCCCGAGCCGGCGCCGGTCCCGATCAGTCCGCCGGTGGAAGCGCCCAGGGCGACCCCGCCGCCGGAGATGCCGAAGGTCGCCGCCCCTGTGGCGACCGCCGCGGCTGACCCGGCCGACACACCGGGCATCGTCTCCGACCCGACCCCCGCTCCGCCCTCGCAGGGGCAAGGCGCCGGGGGCGGTGCGGGCACGGGAAACGGTACGGGGCTCGGCGAGGGCAACGGCGCCGGCATCGGCCCGGGATCCGGCGGCGGCACAGGCGGCGGCCCCTACCGGCCGGGCACCGGCATCACCCCTCCGGCCGTTCAGCGCGAGGTCAAGCCGGACTACACGGAGGAGGCCCGCCGGCGCGGGATCGCGGGCGACGTCGTGCTGGAAATCGTCGTCCGCAGCGACGGCGGCGTGGGCAGCGTCCGGCTGCTGCAGGGCCTGGGCGGCGGCCTCGATCAACGCGCCATCGACGCCGTCCGGCAGTGGCGATTCTCCCCCGCGCGCCGTTTCGGCGTGCCGGTGGACGTGCTCGTCGAAATCGCAGTGGAGTTCAAGCTCCGATAAACCGGGCGACGCCGCCCCGAAGGTGCAAGATGGAGACGGTGCTGATAGCGGTCACGGCGGTGGCTCTCGTGCTCGCAGGCGGCATGGCCGTGCTGACGAC
>JANPJN010000231.1:0-9352 GCA_031425515.1 Acidobacteriota bacterium
CTCGAAGCCCACGTCTGGCCCTGGCTTGCCGAGGGGACAGTTCGGCCCGTCATCGACACGGTGTTCCCGCTGGCTGAGGCTGCGGACGCGCACCGGCGCCTGGAAGCCGGTCTGTCCGTCGGCAAAATCCTGCTCGAGATCTGACCGCGCCGATCCGGCTTGTTTTTGGACTCGGATCAGTAGAATCAACAACTTAGCCTAAAGATGAGTGTCCCCCTGGCTGCTAGGGGAGGTGGAGTTGGAGGGCGCGGTGGTTGGGGCGGGTGCGGTCGGAGCGGAGGTCCACGCGGCGGACGCGCCGGCTGCCCCGCGGCGGCAGGCGGATCGTGCTCTCGCGCCATGCCCCGTCCGACAGCACCAGTCGGTCCACCGGCACGTCATCCAGGGTCACGGACACCGTCACCGGCCAGTCGTCTGGCCTCTCGAACGTCGTGCGCAGGCGCAGGCGGAGGTCACGCGCGTCTGAGGACACGAAAAACGACGCGTGCGCTCCAGCCCACCGCACGCGCGAGCCATCCTCCGCAACCTCCCATTGCGTGAAGCCGCTCGAGTACGCGAGCAGCCACGGGGGATCGCGCAGGTACGCCAGCACCGCGACCGCGCCTGCCATCGTCAACGCGATGAAGAGCGCACGGCGTCTCCACCGGAGTCTCGAGATCTCGCGCCCGGCGATCACGGCAGCCTCAGGAACGCCGCCCGATACTGGCTCCAGGTAGTATCGCTGAACGGCAGTATGCCGAACCAGTACTGCAGCATCTGGAACATCGACAACAGAACAAGGGTGACCACGATCCCACCGGCCGCCACGGCGGTGCCCCTGCGATGGAGCGCCCATGTATAGAACCCGGCCAGGCCGATTGCGAAGATCGGAAACGCATCGGTAAAGCCACGGTGCCCGAAGCTCCCGCCAAACTGCCAGTCCCACCAGCTGGCCATCAGGTAGGTGTTCATCACCAGGAACAGTGCGGCGCCCGCGACGAACCGGCGCGCGCCGTGTCCCGACCGCCAAAGCCAGATCGCACCCGCCACCGCGAGAAGCAGAACCGGCGACCAGAAGAACAGTCCCTTCTGCACCGAGAACAGCACGCCGAAGAGACGCGGGCTCGCGAAGTTGAAGCCGAGCGACCCGTACGCGCTGACGATCGGCCGTCCCGTCGCCAGGTAGTACAGCGCGAGCTGCGGAAAGACGACGGCCGTTGCCACCGCCGCGGCGACCGCAAGACCGCGCCAGTCCTTCAGGAGCCGGTGCAGGCGTGCGGAAAGACTTGCGCGATCGGTCACGCCATAGAGCGGCAGACAGACGAGGAACAGCACATTGGTGTGCCGGACCAGGATGATCAGTCCCGCGACGACGCCGAGGGCGGCTGCGTGCTGTGCGCCGGGGGATTCATCCCACCGTTCAGCGAGCAGGAGGAACGCCGCGAACAGACAGAACGAATACGCGTGGCTGTAGGAGCTGTCGAACGTGGCGTAGTGAAAGAGATTCGTGCCGAGAAGTATCGTGACCAGCGTGACGGCCGTCACACCATCGGTGAAATGACGGAGCAGGAGTCGCCGAAGGATCGCGAGCCCGGCCAGCGTCCAGGCCAGGCCCGACAGACCCGCCGCGTGCTGATAGTAGAGCGTGAAGCCGTCAGGGGAGAGGTTGGTCCACTTCGTCAGCAGGTGCGCGGGCAGGAACAGGGGCGCCTGCATGACGGCGACGCCGATCGGATGGGCGTTGACCCACCGGCGCGTGCCCGGCCACCGGATGATCGCGGTGTAGGCCGGGAACTCGCCCCCGCAGCAGTCGCGCGCGACCGACGCCAACGAGGCATCGTGGTAGATGAACCAGGACGGCAGGTAGACGTAGTAGCTGAACCCGTCGGACCGGATCGGAGGCCCGGCCCGGCCGGCCGTGTAGACGAAGACGTATCCCGCGATGCAGAGCACGGCCGCGCAGGCGATCATCGCGCGGGACACCGCACCCCTTCCGCCGGCTCGTTGCTTCGCGCGCAGATCCGCCACCGGACCTACTGCAGCCCGGACGGCAGTCGCGGGGAGGCCATGAGCGCGGCAAACACTTCCCAGCGCTTCGTGGGGGCCGTGGCGGTTCCGCCGTGCGACTCGACGTACCTGCGCACCATGTCCTTCCCGAGGTTGTAGTTGATGACGTAGCTCCGATACTGATCGACGAACTTCATGCGCTGCACCGCGCGTTCGCGAGGCATCAGCGCGTAGCGCTCGAGCCACGCCGCGGCTGCGGCGGCGTCGATCTGGCGATTGAGATAGCGGCGGGCGGCCTCGTTCTCGGCGTAGGCCAGCGTCTCCACCAGGGCCTGTGTCCCGTAGTACTCCGCCGCGCGGGCGGGATCCAGGCCGGCTGCGGGGAACAGCACCGAGCGTTCGAAGTCCACGCGCTCGTGCCCGGGAAAGGCCATCTCGATGCCGAAGTTCCCGGTCCCTTCGGCGATGAGCGATTGCGGCGAGAAGAGCGGATAGATCGTGAACTCGACCCATCCCCGGTCGCCGACGAGGTGCTTCTCGAGCAGCGCGTTGTAGACGTGATGGCCCGGATAGCCTTCATGGCACGCGAGATCGACCGCGCGATCGATGTAGATCGGCAGATCGGTATTGACCTGAATCACGCTGCGGAAGTTCCCCTGGTACCAGTTGTATCCGCTCCAGGACTTGTTCGTCACGTACTCGACCGTGAACGATTCTCCGGCCGGGAGGGTGATGTGCTTGCGGGTCCGCTCCGCACAGGCATGGATGGCGATCTGGAAGACGCGATCGAGGCGCGCCGGGGGGATTACGAACGCCCGGCGGAAGGCCTGATATCGCTCGACGAGCGGTGCCTTCCCCGGGAACCGCTTCTCGAGCCGCTCGAGAATGTCGTCGAAGTGGGCCTCGGGCAGCGCGGGGGCGACGGCGTCGTACAGGGCGCGGGACTCCTCGTCGAACGACATGCGTTCGCCGCGGAGTATCCGAACGCGCGCGGCGACCGCCGAGAGCTGCCGGTCGAGGTACTGCCGGCGCAGCCGCTCCATCTCGGCCTCGGGCACCGGCAACGTCGCGAGCCCGCCGCGCAGCGACAGCGCCCGCTCGGCAAGCTCCCGCAGACCCACCTTTTGCGCCGACGCCTCGGCTTTCCACTCGGCGGGCCCATAATATGCATCCACGTAATCGCGGTCGTGCTGGCCGACTGCCAGCACCAGCCGGACGTACCCTTCGGCAATCGTATCCATTGGGGATGCCTCCGAGGCGGCTCGACCGTACGCCGATGAGCGGCGGCCGGCCTCGCGTCCGGCATCGGTCTGCAGGCCGGACCCACCGGCGCCCGCGCCGGACATCACGAGGGCCGCGACGGCACACGCAGCGGTAGGCAGCACGCTCCTCATGATGGCCTCGCGTTCCAGCTTATCCTGTCCTCCGGGCCACAGTGGCTCTTTCATCCCGTCAGCGGTGAGGTTCCGACACGTCATGCGAGCGCTGTTCTATTCTCTCCTCGGCTACTTCCTGACTCCGTGGGGCCTGGTCCTCATGGGGCTTCTCGACTCGTCGCTGGTCTTCTTTCTCCCGCTCGGCATCGACTTCGTCGTCATTCTCCTCGCGGCGAGAAAGCCGGAGCTGTTCTGGCTCTACGCCGTGCTGGCGACCGTGGGGTCCGTGGCGGGCGCCTCGGCGACCTTCTGGATCGGCCGGAAGGTGGGGCAGCACGGCCTCTCGCGGCTGATCAAACCGTCACGCCTCAAACGCATTGAGCAGCGCGTCGGCGAGCGGGCGGCCATGAGCGTCGCGGCGCTCGGGATCATCCCGCCGCCGTTTCCCTTCACGGCCTTCGTGCTCACGAGCGGCGCCGTCGGGGCCAACGCCTGGAGCTTTCTCGTCACGCTGGCCGGCGTCCGGCTGCTGCGCTTCATGATCGAGGCGGCGCTGGCGGCGCGGTACGGCCGGGGGATCCTCGCCTGGATGGAGTCCACGACCTTTACGATCGTCGTCGGGATCATGATTGGCCTGGCCGTGATTGGCACGCTGGTCTCCGGCATCGCGGTGTACCGGAGCACGAAGAAAGCGAGGTGACAGGATCGATGCCCGTCCGACATGCGCCGTTCTGGCTCGACCGCGTCCCGAAGGGTCGTCGTCTGATCCGTCCGCCACTTGCCGGTACGGTTGACACGGATGTCGCCATCATCGGCGGCGGCCTGACCGGGTGCGCCTGCGCCTTCGCCTTCGCCTCGGCCGGCGTGCAGGTCGTCGTGCTGGAGGCTGACGCCGTGGGCCAGCAGGGCGCCGCCCGTTCGAGCGGGATCATACGTGAGGACTTCGAGGCGGCGTTCAGGGAAGCCGCGTCGGCGCACGGACTGGCGGCGGCGCGGTCGATGTGGCAGGCGCTTCGCCTGGCGTCACTGGATCTGGCCGCGGTCCTCAGGCGCATGGACGCGCGGTGTGAGCTGGATTCTGCCGATCTGCTGAGCCTCGCGGGGCCCGGCGCCGAGGCTGCGCACGAACACGCGCGTGAGTATCGCGCACGGCGCGCCGCCGGGCTCCGGCTTACATGGGCGACGCCGAGGGCCGTGTCGGCCGGGGCCTCGCTGGAGAGTGCAGGAGCGACCCGCACGCGCGCCTCCACTCTGGACCCCTACCGGGCCTGTCTGGCCATCGCGGCCGCGGCTGTTCGCCGAGGGGCCGCGATCCACGAGCGGTCGCTCGTCACTCGCGTGCGCTCGACTCGCAGCGGCGTCGAGGTAACGACCGGCCGCGGCACCGTTCGCGCCCGGGCCGTCGTCGTGGCGACGCCGTCGCCGCTGCCGGACCTGAGCGCCCTGCGCCGACATCTGAAACCCCACGCCAGCTACGCGGTCGTGACCGCGCCCATGCCCGCGCCGATGCGCCGGGCGGTCGGATCGCGGGCGGCGATGGTGAGCCAGGAGGTCGATCCGCCGCACCTGCTCCGGTGGCTGCCCGGCGACCGCATCCTCTTTACCGGCGCCGACCAGGCCGAGCCTCCGCCGCGCGCGCGCGACAGGGCGCTCGTCCAGCGCACCGGTCAGTTGATGTACGAGCTCTCCCTGCTCTATCCCGATGTGTCGGGGCTGCCGCCGGCCTGGTCGTGGGACGCCAGCGTCTACACGACGCCGGACCGGCTGCCGTTTGCCGGCGTGCACCGGAACTTCCCCAATCATCTGTTCGCGATGCGTGGCGGGCATCGCGGTGCGGGGTTCGCCTGGCTGGCTGCCCGGATCCTGCTGCGGAAACTTCAGGGCCGGTCCGACAAGGGAGATGATCTGTTCGGATTCGCGAGGGTGCTGTAGTGGCGAGCGCGGTTACTCGCGCATGATGGCCGTGAGGGCCTGAGACAGTTCCGGGTAGCGGAACCGATATCCCAGCGCCTGGGCGCGCGCCGGCACCACCCGCTGGCCGCGCAGGACGAGCGGGTCGGCCATCTCGCCGAGGAGCGCCCTCAGTGCAAAGGCCGGGGCCGGCACCAGCGCGGGGCGCCCCATCGCGCGTCCCAGCGCGCTCGCGAACTCGCGGTTCGTCACCGGCGTCGGCGCGGTCAGGTTGAGCGCGCCTGACGCCTCGGGCGTGCCGAGCACCCAGCGCACCATCTCGATCCAGTCGAGCCGATGGATCCACGACATGTACTGCCGTCCGGATCCCATCGGGCCGCCGGCCATCAACCGGAAGGGGGTCGCCATTCGTGCCAGCGCGCCTCCGGACTTCTCGAGGACGATCCCCGTGCGGAGCAGGGCGACTCGCATGGAGACCCGCTCGGCCGATCGCGCCTCCGCTTCCCAGGCCTCGCAGAGCCCCGCCAGGAAATCTCCGCCCGCTGGCGACGCCTCGGTCCTGATCTCGTCCCCAGTGGTGCCGTAGTAGCCGACGGCGCTCGCGCTGACGAACACCGGCGGTGGCGTCGCGGCCGCGTCGAGCGCCGCGACCAGGCTGCGGGTCGCGAGGATGCGGCTGTCGCGCAGCAGCACCTTGCGGGCGGGGGTCCAGCGCCGATCGCCAATCCCCGCGCCCGCGAGATTGATGAGCGCCCCGGATCCGTCGATGGCCGTGGCCCAGTGGCCCGTCCGTCCGTCAGGCGTCCAGCCGACGCGGGTGATGCCGGGCATGCCGGTGCCTGCGTCGTGGACCGCGGCACCCGCTTGCCGCGCGCGGGTGAGGACGACCACGTCGTGTCCGTCTTCGGCGCAGGCGGCGGCCAGCGCCCCGCCCAGAAAGCCGCTGCCGCCGGCAATGACGATCTTCATCTCTTCGCACTATAATGGCCCCGCGCTCCCCCCTTTCAGGTTATTCGAGGCAGTCAATGCGCAAATGCGTGCGCGCGGGCGTTCTTGTGTGTGCTCTGGCGGTGGCGGGAGATCGTCGCGCACTCGACGCGCGGCAGGTCGCCCCGGCCGCCGTTCAAGGGGGCGCCGTGATTCCCGTTCCCGGGACCGTCAAGGCCGACGGCCTGCCGGCCATTCCGGCGTCGGTGGCCGACGCCCTCCAGCCTTACGCCGCATCGCGCCGCGCACTGCTGCTCGCGTGGCATCCGGTCGAGCGCCGGATGCTGGTGTGGACGACGTTCGGGAATGTCGGGCAGATTCATTCCGTCGCCGGGCCCGGCATGGATCGGCGGCAGCTGACGTTCTTTCGCGAGGGCGTCCCCGCGCCTCCCGCGCTCTCCACCGGCGCGTGGTACGCGCCCGGCGGCGGCTCGTTTCTTTTCCTGAAGGACACGGGCGGCGGCGCCGAGACATCCCAACTGTTCCGATACGACCACGCGACCCGGCAGACCGTCATGCTGACCGACGGGAAGGGTCGGACCGGCGCGCCGGTCTGGTCGTACCGATCCGGACTTGTCGCCTACGACTCCACTCGTCGCGGAGGACACGGCGGCGCCGACCGCGATCTCTACGTCATGAACCCGGCGGACCCCGCGAGTGCCAGGCTCGTGGCCGAGCTCGAGGGCACCTGGAGCGCGGCCGCCTGGTCGCCAGACGATCGCGAGATCGTGGCGGTGCATTCACCCGCGCAGGGCGAGCAGCACCTCTGGCGCATCGACGTCGCGACCGGCGCGAAGAGAGCGCTGACCGATCCCGTCGAGTACGCGGCGTGGCGATCGCCCCAGTATGCGGCGAACGGGAGGTTCGTCTACGCGCTCAGCAATCGCGGGTCGGAGTTTCTCCGGCTCTGGCGCTGCCCGCTCGCGACCGGCGCCTGGTCGCTCGTGACCGCTGAAGAGCAGGGGCTCGAGAGCTTCACGATCTCGCCGGACGGCCGCACGCTCGCGCTGGTCTACGACAGCATGGAGGGCAGCCGCGTCGAGCTGAGGCGGACCGACACTCTGGCGCTGCGCGCCGCGCCGAAGCTGCCGCGCGGGCAGGTCCTCGACGTGCCGCAGTGGCGGGCCGGCGGCTCGGAGGTGGCTTTCACGTTCTGGTCCCCGCGGGTCTTCGGGGATGTCTACTCGGTGCACGCCGACACCGGGGTGGTCCATCGCTGGACCGAGAGCGAAACGGGCACGTTCGATCCCGCTGCGTTGCCCGAGCCCGAGATCGTCACCTGGAAAAGCTTCGACGGCCTCTCGCTCTCCGGCGTTCTCTATCGTCCGCCCTCCCGCTTCACCGGGCCGCGCCCCGTGATGCTCAGCATCCACGGCGGCCCCGCCGGCCCATCCGCGCGCGAACGGCCGCGCTACCAGGGGCGGAGCGCGTACTTCCTGAACGAGCTCGGCATCGCGATCCTCTACCCCAACGTGCGCGGCAGCTACGGTCAGGGCAAGGCGTTCTCGACACTGGACGACGGGGTCAGGCGCGAAGACTCGATCAAGGACATCGGCGCGTTGCTCGACTGGATCGCGTCGCAGCCGACGCTCGACCGCACGCGCGTGATGGCCACGGGCGTCAGCTACGGCGGCTTCATGACATACGCCGTTGCCGAGGCCTACGGCGATCGTCTGCGCTGTGCGTTCGCCGCGTCGGGAATCTCCGATTTCATCTCGTATTTCAAGAACACCGACACCGCGCGCGTCGAGGATCGGCGCGCCGAATACGGCGACGAGCGGATTCCCGAGGTGCGCGAGTTCCTGACCCGCATCTCGCCCGCCACCGCCGCCGCCAGGCTTCGCATTCCCCTGCTCATCGCCCACGGCCAGAAAGACAGCCGCGTCCCGGTCGATCAGGCCGAGGGCATGGCCGCGGCCGCCCGCGCCAACGGCGCCCCGGTGTGGCTGACGATTTACACAGACGAGGGGCACCTGCTCCCGACGACCCGTACGAACAACGACTTTCTCTTCTACACGTGGATCAGGTTCGTGGAGGAGTATCTCGTCAAGTAGCTGTCAGCTCTCAGCTCTCGGCTTCCAGCTCCCCGCTGCGAATCACGCCTCCATTCGGATCTGCGCTCGGTGCTCTCTCGCTTGACTGGCGGCGGATTTTGTCATAAATTGTGACTATATGCAACGGCAGCTGCTGACCGATTTCGAATTGATGATCCTGCTGGCCATTCTGCGGGCGGGCGAGGAGGCGTACGGCGTCCGCATCGCGGCCGAGATCGAACGGACGGGCGGAAGAAGCGTGGTGATGGGCGCCGTGTACGCGGCCCTCGAGCGTCTGGAGCGCAACGAGCTCGTGTCGTCTTTCGTCGGGGATCCCACTCCTGAGCGCGGCGGTCGAGCCAAACGGTTCTTTCGGGTGACGCCGCGTGGCCTTCGCAACGTCAAACAGACCCAGAGTGCGCTGGTCGCGCTCTGGACTGGTTTGCCTCAACTGAAGGAGAAGCGCACATGAGAGGCTCCGACCCGCCGCGGCTGGCTGTCGCACTTCTGCAACGTTTCCTCCACCACAACGAGCCGCTGGCCGGAGATCTGCTCGAAGGGTTTGCCGCGAAGCAGTCCCGACTCTGGTTCTGGCGCCAGGTGCTCCTCGCGATTGTGATCGATCGGTGGAAGCCGCGCGATGGAGAACGGCCGCTGGGGCTCATGGAGAACACGACGTTCACACCCGGCGCTCGGTGCGCGAAAGGTTGAATGGCGCCGGATCAACCTGACCGCCAGCCCGCTTCCCGATATTGGCGGCCTGGGGCTGGTGGCACACGGTGCGATCGTAGCCGTGGCGCGCCCAACAGTGTTGTGGATGTTCCTGCCCGCGCTTCTCGGCGGTGTGGTACTCGGCCTGACGATGGTGTTCGTTCGTCACCGCGCCACCATTTCGCGCCCGGCTTCCCCGACGCTGAGAGCTGACAGCTGAGAGCTGTCAGCTCAGTGCGTATGCCTCGCGACCCACTCGCGCAAGAGGGAATCGACCACCACGTATCGGGGTCCTTCGCGGGCGAGCAGGTCCTCACGCACGAGCGCGGAAAGTGACGCCTGCACGGT
>JANPJN010000232.1:0-3448 GCA_031425515.1 Acidobacteriota bacterium
TCTTCCCGCCGCCGTTGCGGAAGAGGTGCGCGGGCTGCGCGTACGACACGCGCGGCTGCTCGCTGCCGATGTCGTCGGCCCCATGGCCGTTGGCCGCGACGTTGTCGAGCAGGCCGTCGAGATCGAAGTCGAAGAAGAAGCAGGCAAACGTCAGCGTGAGCAGCGACGCCTTGCCGATCGTGGAGGTGGGCGCCTCGTCGATGAAGAGCCCCGTGCCCTCGTTCGAATAGAGCGCCATCATCTCGTTCGAGAAGTTGCCGATGATGAGGCTCTGCCGGCCCGAGCCGTCGTAGTCGGCCGCGTCCACGCCCATGCCGGCGCGCGCGACGCCCGCCTCGTTGAACGCGACACCCGCCGTCATGCCGACGTCGGTGAACGTCCCCTTGCCGGTGTTCTGGTACAGGCGATTGGGCTGCGTGTCGTTGGCGACGAAGAGATCGAGATGGCCGTCGGCGTTGTAGTCAATCAGCGCGATGCCGAGACTCTTCGCGGTCGGATCGTAAAGGCCGGCCTTCCGCGTGACGTTTTCGAAGGTGCCGTTCCCGTTGTTGCGGTAGAGCGTCGGGCTCTGCCCCTTGTACGACTCGGGCGTGCAGTAGGACTTGGTCTTGCCGTTCAGCGTGCAGTGCAGATCCGTCTCGGGGGTCCACTGGACGTAGTTGGCGACGAACAGATCCAGCTTGCCGTCACGGTCGTAGTCGAGCCAGGCGGCGCTGGTCGAAAAGCCGGCGTCGCCGACGCCCGCCCGGGCGCTCACGTCCGTGAACACCCCGTTGCCCGCGTTGTGGAACAGGCGATTGGGCCCGAGGCAGGTGATGTAGATGTCCACGCGACCGTCGTTGTCGTAGTCGGCCGCCGAGACGCCGAGGCCGTACATCTCGACGGCCAGCCCCGCCTTCCGCGTCACGTCGGTGAAGGTGCCGTCGTGATTGTTCCGATAGAGCGCCGGATAGGACGGCGCTCCGGAGCGCGCGGTCCACGCCCGCGAGTTCACGAACAGCAGGTCCTGCCACCCGTCGTTGTCCACGTCGAGAAACGCGGCGCCGGACCCGAGCGTCTCGGGCAGGAATTTCTTGCCGGCCGCGCCGCTGACGTGCCGGAACCGGATTCCCGCGGCAGTCGTCACGTCGGTGAACTGCGGCCCGCCGGCAGCGAACACCCGGCCGCCGGCCGGCGCCAACGACATGACGAACAGCGCCAAGACGACGGCGGCTGCCCCGGCCCGACGCCGGTCAGTGCGCACCGGCCCCCGCGGCGCGATACGCCGGCGCGGGACGTGGCGCCGGTAGTGAAAGCTGGTGCTCGTGAATCTGCTGTCGCTCGTTGTTGTCTTCAGCATGCAGTTGCCGGTAGGGCCCCGTGATCGCCTGCGCGGACTCGTCCGCCTTGAAACGCTCGTACAGTGTCCGCTCGCGTGCCGCCTTCGCCCCGTCCCCCAGGCCCTGCCAGGAGAGCATCAGGTTGTAGTGCGCCTGCACATCCTCGGGATCGATCGCGAGCACCTTCTCCAGTTCCCCGATCGCCTCGCGATACTGGCGCTTCAGGAACAGCACCCGGGCGAGCTGGTTGAGGACCACGCGGTCGCGGGGATATTTCGCCGACGCCGTACGGAGGTGCGCGATCGCCTCGTCGTAGCGCCCGAGGCTCTTGAGCGCGGTCCCGAGAAAGAAGTGCGTCTTGGCAAGCTCAGGGTCGACCGTCAGTGCCTTGCGCAGCACCTCCTCGGCCCCCGCCATATTGCCTTCCTGCACCCGCGCGCGCCCGACGTTGACCCACCCGTCGGCGTAGCCCGGCTCCATCTGCGTGACCTTGAGGAACGTCGCCTCGGCGTTTCGGATGTCCCCCTGCAGCAGCAGGCCGATCCCGTAATCATTCCAACGCTCACGCACTGAAGGGTCCATCATCGTGGCTGCCGGCGGCAGCGGCGCGTCCGCGGGCAGGACGCGCAGCGTGGCCTTGCTCTCCGCCATGACAGTCGTCGGGATGTCCGGAATCGCCTTCATCGCCCCCGAGACATTCGCCGTGCTCCCCGTGAACACCCACTTCCCGTCGTCGAAACCAGGACCCACCGCAGGGGACGGCTGCGACGGATCGCGCACGCCCGCGTAGGCCCACTGGGTGTTCCACCACGCGAACTTGCGATAGTTCACCTTGGCCTTGAGGAAGATCCGCTGTCCGGCGTTCTCGGGAATCTGGAGCCGGTAGTGCACCGTGTCGGCGGCGCCCGGCGGAATCAGCCGGACGTAGGCCACCGATCGCGCCGCCCAGGCGTTGCGCTTGTTGATGGGGTTGCCATGCCCGTCGAGCGCCAGGCTTCGGTAGAAGTGAGCGCCCGGGTCCACCGGCCCGCGTCCGCCGTCGGCGGCCGCGCCGCTGTGCAGGAGCGTCCGCCCGTTTTCGTCCACCGCTTCGAGCTCGACCCAGACGTCGAAGCCGTCCACCGTGCCGCCCGGGAAGAAGTGTCCGACCTTCCGCGTGCGGACGACCACGTCCACGCGTATCGAGTCGCCGCGCCGGACGACGGCGTCCACCTTGCCGAGCGGCGCAATGACTTCCTCGGTCGGGCCGAGGAAGTTCTGCGCTGCGCCGAAGTTCAGCGACTCTTCACCGACGGCAAACGTGCTGGCCGTCTTCGGCTCCGCGCCCGCCTGCGACCGGCCTGCCGCCGTGGGGGCGGTCGGTGGCGTGCGGACGATGCCGAACACATCGAGGGAGATCTGCCCGTCGCGGAGGAAGTCCTGCGCGGCCTTGAGCTGCACGGCATCGCCGTTGACGAAGGGAATGGCCGTATTCGCCGCGGCGAACCGGTGCGAGCGCACCTTGCCCTGCTTCGCCGACGGGTCGTCCGACGCGACGAGCGGCATGTGGCAGTCGGCGCACTTCGACGGCTTCTTCGGATAGTAGAAGGACCGCGCGCCTTCGCCCGACACGCCGGACGCCTGCCAGTTGTCGTAGTCGTTGAACCCGCGGAACCACCGGTAGCTGTTGACCGGGGCATCGAGGTGCACCTTGTGGCAGCTCGAGCAGAACTCCGGCGTCTGCTCGCGGTGGAACGGCTTGATGAATGCCTCGCGGTGCGGCTGCGGATCAATCAGGGTCAGGCGGTCGTGCAGGAACTTCAGGACCGGATTCTCGCTGACCGCCAGGTCGTGCATCGGCGGATACTCGATCTCGAAATCCCCCTGGCCCATCGTGCTGCCGACCTTCGTGATCGAATGGCAGGAGGTGCAGGCGAGCCCCGCCTGCGCCTCGGGCGTGTCGATCTGCTCCTTGATCGGCCGGTCGAACCGTCCGTTGAAGAAGACGGCGTGGTCGTGGCAGCCCGCGCACCACTTGGAGGGCTGCGTGCCGACGACGTCCTGCATGTACTCGATGGACTTGCGGTACCACTGGTTGTTGAACGATGAGAAGTGGTGCATGGACGACTGCCACTCGTCGTAGATCCCTT
>JANPJN010000233.1:0-1697 GCA_031425515.1 Acidobacteriota bacterium
CAAGCAGGACCGATCCGTCGTCCCCGCGCTCGAGAAGATCGCGCGGTCCTCGCCGAGCCTGTTCGGCCGGTTCCACGCGATGTGGACGCTCGAGGGTCTGGGCGCGCTCGACGCCGCGCTCGTGCGGCAGCAGATGGAGGATGGCAACCCGAAGATGCGGGTGCAGGCGATCCGCGTCAGCGAGACGCTGTACAAGGCAGGGGATCGATCCTGGGTGGCCGACTACCGGCGGCTGTCGAAGGACCCGGACGTGGACGTCGTCATTCAGTCGATGCTGACGATGAATGTGCTGAAGGTGCCGGAGCTGACGGCGACGATCCAGGCCGCGCAGGCCGCCAACCAGGCGCGCGGGGTGCAGGAGATCGGCCGGCAGATTCTGACTCCGCCCACGATGATGTTCGGGCGCCCCGGAACGAACCCGTTCTCGGCAGAAGAATTGGCGACGATGCAGCGCGGCGATGGGATCTACAAGGAGCTCTGTTTCTCCTGCCATGGAGACGACGGCCGGGGGGCGCCGGTGCCGGGAGCGGCCGCGGGAGCGATCATGGCGCCGGCGTTCGTCGGCAATCTGCGCGTCACCGGCCATCCCGACTACGCCGTGAAGTCTATCCTGCACGGGATGAGCGGGCCGATCGAGGGGCGGACGTATGCCGGCGGCGTGATGGTGCCGATGGGATCGAACACCGACGAGTGGGTGGCGGCGGCGGCGTCCTACATCCGCAATACGTTCGGAAACAGTGCGCCGTTCGTGTCCGCGAGTGACGTCGCGCGTGTGCGCGCGGCGACAAAGGGACGGACGGCGAACTGGACGTTCGAGGAGCTGGTGGCATCGGTGCCGGCCGTGCTGCCGGCGGACGTCTCGTGGAAGGCGACCGCGAGCCACAACACGGCAGCAGCCGCGCAGGCGTTCAACTTCGCGACGTGGAACGCAGGCGTCCCGCAGACGGCCGGCATGTGGTTCCAGGTCGAGCTGCCGCAGACGGCCGCGATCGCGGAGATTCAGTTCGAGTCCACGCGTTCGGGGGGCGGGCGCGGCGCAGGTGCCGCGCCACCGACGTCCGGGTATCCCCGCGAGTTCGTCGTCGAGGTGTCCACCGACGGCACGACGTGGACACGTGCAGCGAGCGGGTCCGGCAGCGGACCGAGCACGGCGATCCGGTTCGCGCCCGTGCAGGCCAGGTTCGTGAAGATCACGCAGACCGGATCGCCCGACGGCGCGCCGTCGTGGTCCATTCAGCGGTTGCGGATCTACCGCCCGGGCGTCTGAGCCCGCGTCCATCCCGCAGCGTGTGCCCGTTGATGGACGGCGCCGGTGGTGCTGCCCCTGAACTGGCGGGCGGCGGCGGTCAAACGGTATGCTGACCCGCCAGGCTGCCCGGTGGAGGCGCGAGCGGAGACTCTGGCACCGCAGCTCGGAATGCACTGCTCGGACGGCTCGACCGTTCGACAGCTGGACGCCTCGGCAGTTCGACAGCTTGGTAGCTGGTAGCTGGTAGCTGAAGAGCCGGAAGCTGGTAGCTGGTAGCTGGTAGCTGGAAGCTGGAAGCTAGTCTGTCAGCTGATAGCTGATAGCTGACAGCTGTTTTTGGAGGATCTGACGTGAAACGGATTGGCATGGGGATCGTCGGTGCAGGGTTTGTCGGGCCCCACCATATCGACGCGGTGCGGCGGCTCGGCTACGTCGACGTCATTGGCGT
>JANPJN010000234.1:0-4968 GCA_031425515.1 Acidobacteriota bacterium
CGGCCTTCATCGACGTGTCCGCATTCCTGCTGGGGAGCGCGGTGGCGCTGTTCCTGCTGGAGCTTCTGATCCCTGCGGGCATCACCAACGTCTGGCGCAGCTGGCGCCGCGGCCGCCTCAGTCGGCGGGGGCCTTCTTCCGCAGGGTCGCGCGATTCACGCCGAGCAGCTCCGACGCCTTCACCTGGTTGCCCTTCGTGATCGCCAGGGCTTCCTTGACGAGCGTGGCTTCGACGACGGCCACGATGTCGTGAAAGACCGAAGACGCGCTCGCCGTGTCCGCCGCCACCAGGCGTTCCCTGAGCGCCACGCTCGCCGCCTCGCGCAGCGCCGACTCGACATCATGGGGGCCGGGCATCCGGGCCGACAGACTGTCGCCCAGGTCTTCGGGTGACAGCACTTCACTGCGCGTCACGATACAGGCGCGTTTGACGACGCGCTCCAGCTCGCCGACGTTGCCCGGCCACGAATGCTCCCGCAGTCGCTCCAGCACGCGGTCGTCTGTGCCCGTCACCGTCCGGTTGAGGGCCTCATCGAAGCGCTGGATGAAATGGCGCACGAGCACGGGCACATCCTCGATGCGATCGCGCAGCGGCGGAAGCCGGACCTCAATCACGCTCAACATCTCGTACAGAGGCCGGCTGAAGGCTCCGCTCTCTACCAGGCCAGGCAGGTCCTGATCTGTCGAGGCCAGGACGCGGCTGGTGAGCGACAGACGCCCGCTGCGGGAAGGGGCTTCCTGCAGGGACTGAGCAAGCCGCCCCTGGAGCGTGCGCGGCAGCAGATGCACGGCCGAGAGATGCACGGTCCCGCCGCCGTCGCCAAAGACTCCCTGCTCCAGGAGCGTCTCCGCCATCGTGCCGCAGTCCAGCGTGGCGAACGTCTGGTCGCGGCGTGCGCTGTTGTCGTGAATGGTGGCGGCCACGAGCTCCTTCCCCGTGCCACGCTCGCCGACAATCAGCGCCGGCACGTCCACGCCCGCCACGCGGCCGATCAACTTGTAGACGTCCTGCATGACGGGGCTGTCGCCCACGAGCGCTACGCGCGGCTGGACGCCCACATCGGTCGCGGCCGCTCCTCGCGCGCGATTGCGTCGCGCCGTCAAGGCATGCTCGATCACATCCCTCAGTTGATCGAGATCGAGCGGCTTGGTCAGATACTCGAAGGCGCCGGCCCGAATGGCGTCGATCGACGTCTGGCTGGTCCCGTACGCCGTCATGATGACCACGTGCACGCCGGGGTAGCGCGTCCGCAGCTCATGGAGCGCCTGAAGGCCGTCAACGCCTGGCATTCGCAGATCCATGATGACGAGGTCGGGATCCTGCTCGCCCACTCGCCGGATCGCATCCTCGGCGTTGCTGACGATCGTGCAGGTGTGCCCTTCATGATCGAGGAAGCGCTCAAACGCCGACGCAATCGACTGGTCGTCGTCCACGACGAGGATGTCAGCCACGAACGGATCCTGCCTCGGAACCTGGGGCTGGAGCTGCGGCGGGCACCGGCAGCGAGATGAACACGCACGTGCCCCGCGGGTGCCGCGGCTCGAGGCGGATACGGCCGCCGTGGCCTTCGACGACGGCCCTGGCGTTCACCAGTCCCAGGCCGACGCCATCCGTCTTGGTGGTCACGAACGCGTCGAAAACCCTGTCGGCGACCGCGGGATCGACGCCAGTCCCATCGTCAGCGACCGTCACCGTGACTTCGTTGTCCTTCACGTTCACCTCGATCGTCAGAACGCCACCCGTGGGCATCGCGTCGGATGCGTTGACCACGACATTCACCAGGGCCTGCTTGAATCGGCCGGGATCGAGCAGCAGGGCCGGCAGGTCCCGCGCCACGTTCACCGTCGTGGTGATCTTGCGATGCGCAAATTGCGGGCCCATCTGCCCGAGCACCTGCCGAATGACCTCGCCGATCGAGTTCGTCCGGAGATTGAGCACGCCCGGACTGGCGAGCGCCAGCAGATCCTGGACGACGGATTCTACCTGTCCGATGTCCCGAAGCACGGCCGTCAGCAGCGCGCGGTCCTCGTGGTCGCCGTCGAGCCGTCCGTGCAGCAACTGCGTCTGCATCTTGATGGACGAGAGCGGATTGCGAACATCGTGGGCCACTCGAGCGGCCATCAGGCCGGCGAGCGCGAGTTTTTCGGACCTGACGAGGGCACGCTGCGCCTGAGCGAGCCGGTCGAGCATCTCGTTCAGGGCCCCGGCCACGGCCCCCGTCTCGTCGGCGGCGACCTCGGCCCTGCGGCTCATATCGAGCGCCGACGGATCGCGTACGAAGCGCACCAGCGCGTCGAGCGGCGCCATGACGCGCCGGACGACGGCCTGGCTCACGAACACCATCAGCACGACGCCAAGCAGCGCCGCCGCGAGGATCCCGCGGGCGACCGACCGCGTCGCGGCCGTCAATTCGGAGGCTTCAGCGACGAGTGCGACGGTGATCCCGGGACGTCCCTCGACCGCGCGGTAGGCCACCAGGCACGGCGCGCCACAGTCCATCGATGTGACCGCGGCGTCCGGCCCGCCGGGCCCTCCTTCGAGGACGGCGCGCTTCGCCGCAGCAAGAATCTCCGCCCGACGCCCTTCAGACGAACTGGCGATCACCCGTCCGTCGGCGTCCATTGTGATGATGGCGGCACCGACAATCTCCTGCAGCATCTGGACGATCGCCGGATTCGATGCGAGATCCCCGCGCGCGACAGCCGCGGCGCCGCTCGCGAGCTGCGATCGCACGCGACCCTCGAGTGCCCTGGACGTCACGAACCAGGTGATGCTGCCGGCCGCCGCCGTCGCGGCGAGGCCGACGATGACGAAGGGCACGACGATGCGGTGCTGCAGGCGCAGGGGAGCCACGGTGTTGTCTCAGAATCCGACAATCCGGTCGGCGTACGCCGCGTGAATGGAGCGGCTGACGGCGGCAAACTCCGCCGTCGCCGGTTCGAACGCCGGAACTGACAGCACGGCCCGGTGCTTCTCGAGCAGCTCCGCCAGGGTGACGCCGAGCACCTTGCCCTCCCCTTCATACAGATGTGTGGCGTGCTGGAGCCCGGCCGGCGTGCGCTCGAATTCGCCGCTCATGGCTTCGAGGATCGGGGCACGCGCGAAGCTGAAGGCGGTGTACGTCTGCACGTCGTCGAGCAGCGCTGCGAGCGCGCCGCCCGGCAGCACCGACGAGCGCGCCGCGCCGAACTCGTCGTCGGCTCTGACACGCCGTGCACGTGCCTCGCGCACCAGCCGCAGTCCGGTCGCGCGGTAGTCCGGCAACACCGGCGAGCTGCGGAGAAAGAGGTGGTTGTGGAAGTCGTAGTTGTAGTTGCGGTCGAGGATGAAATATCCGGCGAGGAGTTGCTCCAGCGACCGGGCGTATCCTTCGAGCACCGCGCGGACATGCTCCGGATTCTCCAGGGTGTCGGCGCTGGCGGACGGGACCGGCACGCGCGACAGGTCGAAGCGCGCGTTCTGCTGGGCGGGGTCCATGAAGTAGCTCGGGCTCCCCTGGTAGGCTCCAGGGCGGTGCTTGAACCCGGCGAAGAGGCCTGCTGACGTCGCGACGCCGGCAAGCAGCAGGACCAGCGCGAAACGCTCCGTGGTCTGGGGCGGCCGGGCGGCGGCACCTGGCGCGGACCGGGAGAACCCGTAGATGAGCGTGACGACGACGAGGACGGCCAGCGTCAGTAACATGAGCCATCCGAGAAACCGGATCGCGATGCCCATCTCGGCGACCAGCAGAGCGGCGGCCAGCAGGGCGCTGCCCCGGCGCACGCGGCCGTCCGCGATGGATCCGATTCCTGGCACCGCCCGAAGCCATCGCGGAATGGCGCTGCGCCTCGTCGGCGGCGCGAGCGTGGCCCGCGCACCGGCGACGACCAGGGCCACGGGAATGCCGAAGAGGGCGCCGAGGAGGACGTGCGAAACAAACCGCATCCCGTTGATCGACAGGTTGTCGATGATCTGATCGCCCTGGGTGATGACCGGCAGCAGCAGCCACGGCGGCGCCAGCGGAAGCGAAGGGAGCAGTCGGCGCTGCCGATAGAGGTAGATACCGGCGGCGGTGATGACCCCGAGCCCCGCCAGGCTGATGGACTCCCCCGCGTCAATCAGGTAGTGGGTCCAGAGGCTGGTTTCGGCCAGCGCCATGGCCAGCGACGCGAGCGCGAGTGCACAGGTCGCCGCGATGAGACCGGTCGCCGCGCCCCCGCCCGATGCGGCTGGGGGTTCGGCGACATCGGACGTGATCTTCATGGTCTGGTGCCGACGACGAGTGCGTGAGGATTCGGCGGAGGCAGGTCGCGGACTTCCACGTGCTCGAAGCCTGCGGCCGACAGCCAGCGCGCCATCGCGGTCTTCGCGTGCGCGGAGCCTTCATGGCTCGTCAACATCATGTTCAGCGCAAAATGGGTCGCGAACGGCGGTGTCGTCCGGTCGTCGTCGTCGAAGTAGACGTCGCTGACCACAATCAGGCCGCCGGGATCCATCGCGTCGAAGCTCCGGCGGAGGAGCGCCTGACAGGTTGGCTCCGTCTCGCGGTGCATCATGCCCGACAGCAGGACCGCATCGTAGCCGGAGCCGAAACTCGAAGTGAGGTAGTTGCCGGGCCGCAGCGTGATCCGATCCGCAAGGCCGGCCTCGTCCACGATCTCGCGCGTGATCTCCAGGACGTCCGGGAGGTCGAGGACGGTGCTCTCGAGACCGGGGGTCTGCTGCACCAGCGCGATCGAGTACGTGCCCGGACCCCCGCCGACGTCGAGGAGCCTGCGGCGTCCGGTGAAGTCGGCGCCGTGCGGAAGCACCGCACTCAGCCCGCGTGCCCGCTCGTGCATCGCGAGCACGAACGCGCGCGTCTTGTTCTTGTCGCCGCCCAGGATGCTGTCCGGATCGATGGCGGGCCGTCCGGTACGAATGGTCGCGGCCAGCCCTCCCCAGGCCGAATACAAGTCCTCGGCGTACTTCAGGCCGTTGCCGCCGTA
>JANPJN010000235.1:0-10316 GCA_031425515.1 Acidobacteriota bacterium
CGGCGTCGCCCGCGGCGTCTTCGTGACGTTCGGGGACATCAAGCGCGGATCGGGGCCGTCCATCGGCCCCGCCTACGGCAAGACTTTCGACAACGGCGTGGTCTTCGAGACCAAGGCCGTCCTTTCCCTCAAGCGCGCGAAAGTCGCGCAGGTGAGCATTCACTCTCCCAAGCTGCTCGGCGAGCGCCTGCGGTTCAAGGGGCGCGCCCGATGGCAGGACGTTCCCGAAGTGGCGTTTCACGGCCTGACGCCCGGGCGGCCGGAGCCCGAAGGGCTCTATTCGGAGACGATGACGGAGGTCAGCGCCGGGGCGATCATGCAGCCGGCCCCGCTCCTCCGGCTCGACGCAGGCATCGGCCTCGAGCGCTTCGAAACCGGGATCGGCGCCAATCCGGCCCCGGAGGCGGCCGCCCTGTTCACCGGTGCGCCGGGCGTCGGCGCCGATCCCCGCTACCTGCACACCCACGCGTCGGCCGCCCTCGATTCGCGGGACAGCGACGGCTACACACGCCGGGGCACGCTGCTCCGGGGCACCTTTCACGACTATCGCGAACAGACGTCCGGACCGTATTCGTTCCAGCGGGTGGACGGCGTGGCCGAACAATACATCCCGGTCCTGCGCGGCAACTGGGTCATCTATCTGGGCGTGCGGGGCTCGACCACGACGTCGGGGGCCGGCGACACGGTGCCGTATTTCCTCATGCCCGACCTGGGAGGCCACGACCTGCGCGGCTACGACAACTATCGCTTTCGCAACCGTCACTCCCTGATGTTCACCGCCGAGTACCGCTGGTACGCCCAGGAGTTCCTCGACGGTGCGATCTTCTACGATGCCGGCAAGGCGGTATCGCGACGGGCTGACCTGGACTTCAGCGGTCTCAAAGGCTCGTATGGCGCTGGCATCCGGCTCCACGGGCCGCGCACGACGATGCTGCGGGTCGAGGTGGCGCGGAGCCGGGAGGGCACGCGCCTCATTCTCGCCTTCAGCCCGGTGGGGGGGTAGCCGTCATGCCATCCAGACTTCGTCGCCCCATCCGCATCGCAACAATCCTGCTCCTGTCGATCGGGGCGCTGTCGGCGCTCGACAGCGTCCGCGTGACCGCCCAGCGCGGGCGCGAGGCCCCGAGGTTTTTCGACGACGACCCGGTGGCCGCGGTCGCCGACACTCAGGATGCGTCCAGGGTGGCGGCACGTGAGATCTCGCTGGCATACGACGCCAGCGTCAATCTGTTCGGACGTCCGGGATCGCGTGACGTCCGGCGTGCCGCCAGCGTCAACACGATTGACGAGGTCCCGGATTCCAACTGGTACGTCAATCGCACGGGTCTGACCGCCGACGCGATCCTGCGCGGTCCGGGTGACGCCGAGGGGCCGGCGCTCGGACAGTGGACCGTCAGCCGGAAGTCGAACGGCGTCACGCCCGGGTTCACCATCACCGACGTGAAGGGGCGCCGCTTTTTCGTCAAGTTCGATCCCCCCGGGCATCCCGAGCTGTCCACCGGCGCCGAAGCGGTCGTCACACGGCTGTTGGACGCGCTCGGCTACCACGTCCCCGCGCTGGATATCGGCACGCTTCGACGCGAGGATCTCGTCATCGGGAAGGATGCGACCGTCCGCGCGGCCAACGGCTCGAGGCGCCGCATGCACCAGAGCGACCTCGACGAGCAGCTCTCGCGCGCCCAGAGGAGCCCCGACGGCACGTACCGCGTCAGCCTGGCGGCGGCGCTCGAGGGGCGGCCGCTCGAAGGCTTCAAGTACGAGGGGACGCGGCCAGACGACCCCAACGACGTGATCCCGCACGAGGACCGTCGGGAGCTGCGCGGCCTTCGCGTCTTCAGCGCGTGGCTGAATCACACCGACGCGAAAGCCATCAACTCGATGGACACGCTCATCGCCCAGAATGGCCGCGCGGTCGTGCGGCATCACCTCCTCGACTTCAACGCGACGCTCGGCAGCGCGGGCATCGGCCTGCGCGACCCGCGGGACGGCTACGAGTACCTGGCGGAAGTGGGGGCCGCCGGCCGGGCCCTTCCGGCCCTTGGCCTGAACGTCCGCCGCTGGATGACGATCGACTATCCGAAGTGGCGGGGGATCGGACGCTTCGAGTCCGCGGCGTTCATTCCGGAGGAGTGGCGGCCGCGTGTGCCGAATCCCGCCTACGTGCGCTCGCGGCCAGACGATACGTTCTGGGCGGCGCGCAAGTTGATGGCGCTGCCCGAAGAGGTGATCCGGGCGGCCGTGAAGGCCGGCCGCTACACCGATCCGGCAGCCGAGCGGTTTCTCGTCGAGGCGCTGCTCGAGCGGCGGCAGAAGATCGGCCGGGCCTGGCTCACGAACGTGAACCCGGTCGTCGAGCCGGCGCTCGACGCTGACGGCGTGCTGACGTTCCGGAATGCTGCCGTCAGCCACGGCGCCGCCCCCGCGCCCGCGTACGACGTGACGTGGTACCGCTTCGACAATGCCACCGGCGAGTCCACGCGCATCGGAACGTCGAAGGCCGAGGCCAGCGTCGCGCCGGCGGAGGCGATTCGCGTCAGACCCGACGCGTCGTTGCCGGGCGGCGCCGGGGCGTACGTCCGTGTAGATGTCTCCGCCGCCAGCGCGGCGCATCCGTCGTGGGCGAGGCCCGTGCGCGCGTACTTTCGCCGTGGCGCGGCGAGCTGGACGCTGGTGGGCTTCGAGCGGATGCCCGACGCTCCGCCGATGCGGCCGGGACTGGTCCAGGCAGAGCCGATCAGGAAATAGGAAGGGTCGGCTGGCAGCGGGAGAGCCCCGAGCCCGGGCCCGGCGCTGATGGTACTATTCGTCGGATGACGACACAGGCTCCGGCGGGCGCATGGCTCTTCAAGTATCGCTCGGCGCTGCCGGTTCCGCTCGCGCTCGTGCTGCTGCTGGTCCGACGCGGGCAGGTCCACGCGCCCTGGATCCTCGTCGCCGGCCCGCTGCTCGTCGTCCTTGGCGAAGCGGTCCGCCTCTGGGGCGTGCGCCACATCGGCACGATCTCCCGCACCCGGACGACCCGCTACGGTCCGCTCATCTCGGGCGGTCCCTACGCCATCGTCCGCAATCCGCTCTACGTCGGGAACTGGTTTCTGTGGACCGGCTTTGCCGTGTGGTCCGGCCTGCTCTGGATGGTGCCGGTCGCGTGGGTGATCTTCGCCGTGCAGTACCGCGCCATCGCGCGGTGGGAAGGGGAGTTCCTGCGGGGCATCTACACGACCGCGTACGACGCCTACGCGCGCGACGTGAGGGCGTGGCTCCCGCGGTGGCCGCCGAGGCCGAGCCCCGACTCCGGCGTGCGGCACCCGTGGCGTGACGTGCTGTTCAGCGAGCGCGGCACGCTGCTCGCTGCCGGCATCATGTCGCTGCTGCTCGTCGCCAGACACGTGTGGTTCGTCTGACCGATTTCGCCCTGCCCTGTTTCAGCACATCGCCTGCTTGACGCGACGCCTCGACAGGCCTACTGTTGCGGGAGTGCCTAAGACGCCGCTGAGCGGCGTCGCGGGGGAACCAGCGGCGCGCGATTCGCGCGCCATGGGGCGTATTCCCGGGAGGCTGACGGACCGCGTGCGGGTGTGACCGCAGCGACCGTCTGCCGAGCAGGATAGAGGACTTCCGACCTCGAGCCCGTCAGCTAACCCCGCCGGCCTGTTGGAGGCCCTCCGTGTTGCTGTCCGGCTCTTCTTTCCATCAGCGCTCGTTCGTCCGCCCGCGGGTATAGACCCGGGTGCTCGTTCCGCGATGCGCGAGGCGCTCCACGCCTGCGCGCATCAGGATCGGTGCGCCATGACGTTGCAGCCCTGCGGTCCCGTTGCGCCACGCGCCCGATCCGTTCCTCTCCAGGGACCGCGAAGGAGTGCGTTGTCATGCGCCCGTTTCTCAATCACATCGACCACATTGCCGCCCCGCGGCGCGCCGTCGGGACGGCCGTCGCGCTGATCCTCTGCACGCTGGCGGTCGGGTTCGTCTGGTCGGCCGGCTCGTCGAACCCGTTCACGCCCGCCGGGTACGTCGGCTACCTGACGAAGGGGGCGGTCATGGGCAGATCACACTTCTACGGGGTGCAGCGCGGCCCCACGTCTCCTGGGCGCACGTGGCTGCTCGAGGTGACCAACGTCAGCATCACTCCGTATACCTACACCGAGGACTTCACGCGCGACGAGGCGGTCCTCAGCCGCGACAACCTCAAGATCGCCTTCCAGGTCCATACCATCTGGCACGTCGAGGAGACGCGGGTTCCGCTCTTCATGGAACGGTTCAGCACCACCGTGGGCCGGAGCGCGCTCGAGAAGGATCCGGACGCGATCGTCAAGGTCGCGTATGGCAACTTCATTCGCGAACCGCTGCGCACCTACGCGCGCGATGAGGTGCAGCGGCGCAACGGCCTCGAGGTGAAGGACGCGCTCATCGCCATCGGCGACGCCGTCCTGGCGCGCATCCAGCAGTACGCCGCGGGCAGTCCCTTCGTCGTCAGCAGCGTCGTCGTCGGGAACGTCCAGTATCCCGAAGAAGTGGCGACCGCCGTGTCGCGCAAGCTCGCCGCGACACAGGAACTGCAGCGGAAGGACACCGAGATCGAGATCGAGCGGAAGGAGCGGACCAAGCGCGAGGTGCAGGCGCAGGGCATTGCGAATGCCATGCAGATCATCCGCGGGCAGTTGAACGGGCTCTACATCCAGCACGAGGCCATCGAGGCCCAGAAGCTGATGGTGAACTCGCCGAACCACACCGTGGTCTACATCCCGTCCGGCGCCATGGGGGTGCCGCTGGTCGGGACGTTCGAGGCGTCAAAGCCGGGCGCGGCAGCTCCGGCGGGCGTCAGGTGAGGATGTCTTCGAGGACGCGGCGGACCGCATCGATCGCGTCGGCGTGGGTCGCCGCGTCCCTCGCGGCGCGCGCGAGCCGGTCCGCGGCATCGAGCCCGGGAAGCCGCGCGGACTCGTCGCGCACGGCCCGCACGATCATGCCCGCGCCTGCCGTGAAGTTGGTCGCGGGATCGATGAGGACGAAGCTGCCCGTCGTGCGGTTCCTCGGGTAGGGGTCGAACGCGATCGGCCTCGACGTCGAGACGGTCGCGAGACCGATCTGATTCAGCTCCAGGGGCTCGTCCACCTGCGCGGTGAGAGTACGGGTCGCGTGCTTGAGCAGATATGTGCGGGCCGGATCGAGCGGGCGTTCGTCCATCCAGACGATGTGCGCGGAGAAGCGGCTGGCGAGATCGACCGTTCCCGTGGCCAGCAGATCTCCGCGGCTCACGTCGAGCTCGTGCTCGAGCACCAAGGTGACCGACATCGGAGCGACCGCCGCCTCGAGGTCCCCGTCCCAGGTCACGATGCGCTTGACTTTCGACGTGCGGCCGCCTGGCCAGACACTGATGGGATCGCCGAGTCGGATGGTCCCTGATGCGATCTGTCCCGCGTACCCGCGGAACGCGTCGTCCGGACGCACGGCGAGCTGCACCGGCAGCCGGAACGGGGCGTCCGCGGCCTGGTGGGCCACATCCACCGTTTCGAGATATTCGAGCAGGCTCGCTCCGGTGAACCACGGCGTGCGATCGCTGCGTGTGGTCACGTTGTCGCCGTGCAGGGCACTGAGCGGAATGGCGTGCAGCGCCGCGCCGTCGAGCAGCCCGGCGAAGTCCGCGCAGGTCGCGTCGAACACCGCACGATCGAAGCCGACCAGATCCATCTTGTTGACCGCCAGCACGAAGCTGGAGATGCCGAGGAGGCGGGCGATGCGGGCATGCCGCCGCGTCTGTTCGCGGACGCCGTGGCGCGCATCCACGAGCAGGATGGCGACATCGGCGGTGGAGGCGCCGGTGGCCATGTTGCGCGTGTACTGCTCGTGCCCCGGGGTGTCGGCCAGGATCCACTTGCGCCTGGCCGTCGCGAAATAGCGGTAGGCGACATCGATCGTGATGCCCTGCTCGCGTTCGGCCTTGAGGCCGTCGGTGAACAGGGAGAAATCGATGGGCCCCGCCGTGCGGCTCTTCGAGGCGGCCTCGACCGAGCGGATCTGGTCCTCGTACACCCCGCGCGAGTCGTAGAGCAGCCGTCCGATGAGCGTGCTCTTCCCGTCGTCCACGCTTCCGGCCGTGCAGATGCGGAGCAGCCCGGCCATCAGAAGTAGCCCTCGCGCTTCTTCATCTCCATCGAGCTGTCCTGATCGTGGTCGATGATGCGCAACTGCCGCTCGGAGTGCCGGACGGAGACGAGCTCCTCGATGATCTTCGGCACCGTGTCGGCGTCGGAGCGGACCGCCCCGGTGCACGGCGAGCACCCGAGCGACCGCATGCGGCACGTCACGAGCTCCGGCCGCTCGCCGGGCAGCACCGGCATGAAGGGCTGTTCCGCCATGATGAGCCCGCCGCCGCGCACGTAGACCTCGCGGGGCTTCGCGAAATAGAGCGGGACGACGGGAATGCGTTCGGCGTCGATGTAGTGCCACACGTCGAGCTCCGTCCAGTTCGACAGCGGGAAGACCCGGATTGTCTCGCCGGGCGCGATGCGGCTGTTCAGCAGGTGCCAGAGCTCGGGTCGCTGGCGTTTGGGGTCCCACTGGCCTTTCGCGTTGCGGAGCGAGAAGACGCGCTCCTTCGCGCGCGATCGCTCTTCGTCGCGGCGTGCGCCGCCGAACGCGGCGTCGAAGCCGCCGGCCGCGAGGCCGTCGAGGAGCGCCTGGGTCTTGAGGAGGCCGCAGCAGCGCTGGGTGCCGAGCGCGAAGGGCTGGGCGCCGTCGGCAATCGCCGCGGTGTTGGTGTGGACGATCAGCCGCGCGCCGATCTCGGCCGCGTACCAGTCGCGAAACGCGATCATCTCGCGGAACTTGTAGGTCGTGTCGATGTGCAGCAGCGGAAACGGGATCGGGCCGGGATGGAACGCCTTCTGCGCCAGGCGCAGCAGCACCGAGGAGTCCTTTCCGATCGAGTAGAGCATGACCGGCCGCTCGAACTCCGCGACGACCTCCCGCATGATGTGGATGCTCTCCGCTTCGAGCAGGCGGAGATGGTCGAGGCTCTGGGCCGCGGCGGGCGGCGGGGTCACGGTCTGCATCGGCATAAGGTCACCGGGCGGGAGAGCTCGTCAGCGCCACGGGCACTGACCGCAGGCCTGAAAAAAACCGGCGCAGCAGCCAGGCATCGACGACGAGCACGGCGGCGGGTACCAGGTACGCTTCGGGGCCGGGCACGAGATCGAGGGAGCGCAGCACCGTCGCGATGCCGAACCCCACGACCCATGCGTCGAAGCTCATGCACACGCGCCGGAAGGTTTCCGGCTGGATCTGGCGAATGAGCCACGCGCCGATAGGCACCCCCACGATCAGGCTGGGGACGATCTGCGGCACCAGCGCGAAGCTCTCCGCGCTGTAGAGCCCGACGTGCCAGTAGGCGACTGCCGTCATGGCGGACTCTGCCAGTCGAATGAGGCCGATCGCCGCGCGGAACTCCTGCTTCGCCAGTCCCTGGTTTGTCAGCATCGCGGCCAGCGGCGGGCCTGAAATCGTCGTGACGGCATAGAGCACGCCGACCCCGCCACCCAGGGCGACGCCGGCCGCGCGCTCGGCCCTGATCGGGCGGCGGTAGCCGGCCGCCTGCAGCAGGATGAGCGGCAGGAGCACGACGAAGGTCCAGAACTTCAGCCAGGCGGGGTTGGCGGTCGCGATGAAGTAGGTGCCGGCCGCCACGCCCGGGATGAGCCCGACGATCACGGGCAGCACGCGGCGGCTGACCGCGGGGATCGACTCGCGATTGACCCAGAGCACCCAGGCGTTCAGGACCACCTCGATGGGCACGAGCGCCGGGGTCAGGACGCGGTTTGTGAGAAACAGCAGCGCGAACGGGACGGTGATCGACGAAAACCCGTAGCCCAGGGCTCCGTTGACGATGGCGGCGAGGAATGTGATGGCGGCGATGTGCACCGATGTCTCCCAGGCGTACGCGGCTGGCGTACGCCGTCCGAATCACTGATCTGCAGGGTACGCCGGGCGATCAGCGGGGGAGAAAGGCCGTGGACTTACAGGGGTCGCAGCGGGGTAGGGCCTCTCACCGGCCGAATGCCGGCACCGTACACACGCATCGACAGGACATCGATGCGGCGTTCGGGCGACAGCGGCGGCGGGAGGAGGACATCAGCAGACCGCACCGTAGCATGACCCCCCGCGGGTCTGTCAAGTGCCGGAGGGCGCGCGGCGCCGATGGGCCGCATGCGTCGGACGCATGGCGGGGGCATCAGCCGTACGCATGGGTTCTATCAGCAGATTCCGTTTTGCGCATGAGTCGCGCGGCCCCATAACTCTACTGTGCATATGCAAGGACTTCCCGACGCGCAGGGCCTGTACGATCCCCGCCACGAGCACGACGCCTGCGGCGTCGGCTTTGTCGCCCACGTCAAGGGGCACCGATCGCACGCGATCGTCCGGCAGGCGCTCCAGGTGCTCATCAATCTGCTCCATCGCGGGGCGTGCGGGTGCGAAGCCAACACCGGCGACGGGGCCGGCATCCTGATTCAGATGCCGGACCGGTTCCTCCGCAAGGCCATGGCGGCGCTCGGTGTCGCGCTGCCGCCGGAACGGCACTACGGTGCGGGGTGCGTGTTCCTGCCGCGCGATCCCGCGCTGCGGGCGCGCATCGAGGCGATCTTTGCGCGCGTCGTGGCCGAGGAGGGGCAGGCGCTGCTCGGGTGGCGCGACATGCCGACCGACGACAGCGGGCTCGGGCCGAGCGCGGTCGCGGTCGAGCCGGTCTTCCGTCAGATCTTCATCGGCCGGGGGGATGTCGAGGGGCGCGCCGATGCCGACCAGTGGTTCGAGCGGAAGCTCTATGTGATCCGCAAGCGCGTCGAGCACGCCGTGGACGCGCTGGGGCTTGCCGACAAGGCGTCGTTCTACGTGCCGAGCCTCTCGGCGCGCACGCTGATCTACAAGGGGATGCTGGCGGCGAACCAGATCGACCCGATGTTTCCGGACCTTGGCGATCCGGACGTGGAGTCGGCGCTCGCGCTCGTCCATCAGCGCTTCAGCACGAACACGTTTCCGTCCTGGCCGCTGGCGCACCCGTACCGCTACGTGGCGCACAACGGCGAGATCAATACCCTGCGCGGCAACATCAACTGGATGAAGGCCCGGGAGGCGCTCCTGCGCAGCGACGTGCTCGGCGAGGATCTGGCGAAGATCCTGCCGATCATCCGCGAGGGGGGGAGCGACACCGCGATTTTCGACAACGTGCTCGAGTTTCTCGTCATGGCCGGGCGATCGCTGCCGCACGCCGTGCTCATGATGATTCCGGAGCCCTGGCAGAACCACGAGAGCATGAGCCCGGAGCTCCGCGCGTTCTACGAGTACCACAGCTCGCTGATGGAGCCGTGGGACGGTCCGGCCTCCATTGCCTTCACCGACGGCACGCTCATCGGCGCGGTCCTCGATCGCAACGGCCTCCGCCCGTCGCGCTATTACGTCACGACGGACGATCTCGTGATCATGGCCTCCGAGGTCGGCGTGCTCGACATTCCGGCGGCGAACATCCGCATCAAGGAACGGCTGCACCCCGGCCGCATCCTGCTCGTGGACACCGCCCAGGGGCGCATCATTGCCGACGAGGAGATCAAGAGCGAGCTGGCGCGCGCGCACCCGTATGCCGAATGGCTGCGCGACAACCTGGTCCGTATCGAGGACGTGCCGGCGGCGCCCTACCTGCCGCCGCCCGATCACGACACGGTCCTGCGCCGTCAGCGCGCCTTCGGGTACACGCAGGAGGATCTGAAGCTCGTGCTCGGCCCCATGGGCAGCGGCGGGGAAGAGCCGATCGGGTCCATGGGCACCGACACGCCGCTCGCGGTCCTCTCCGAGCGCCCGCGGCTGCTCTACGACTACTTCACGCAGCTCTTCGCGCAGGTCACCAATCCGCCGCTCGACGCGATCCGGGAAGAGCTCGTGACGTCGATGGAGTCAACCGTCGGCCCCGAGGGCAATCTGGTACGGCCGCGCCCGGAATCGTGCCGGCAGATCAACATCACCTATCCGATCATCGACAACGATCAGCTGGCGAAGCTGCGCCACATCACGCTGCGCGGCTTCGAGTCCACGACCCTGCCGATGCTGTACGGTCCCGACGACGGGGGCGACGGCCTCGCGCGCGCGCTTGCCGACCTGTGCGCCCGCGCCAGCGAGGCGGTCACGGCCGGGCACACGATCCTCATCCTCTCGGATCGCGGGGTGAACGCGGAGCTGGCGCCCATCCCGAGCCTGCTCGCGACGGCGGCCGTCCACCATCACCTGGTCCGCGAAGGGACGCGCACGCGGTGCGGCCTGGTCGTCGAGTC
>JANPJN010000236.1:0-25314 GCA_031425515.1 Acidobacteriota bacterium
GCCGCCCCACACCACCTGGTCGGTTGTGATCTGGATGAAGTAGTCGTTGCCGCCCCTCGGGATCCCGTAGACCTCCCAGAGGGTGGGCTGGCCCTGCAGGTAGAAGTTCTTCGGAGAACCGCCGCCGAGGATCACGCAGCCGTTCTTCTCCGCCGCCAGGATGATGGCGCAGACCTCGTTGACGTCCCGGTTCGGATCGATCATGAGTGTCGAGTCGTTCATCAGCTCGTGGTAGGCGATGTTCATCCCGATGGAGCTGTCGCCCGGCGACGACGTGTAGATTGGGAGGCCGGCCTGGGCGGCGCGGGCGACGACCGAGTACTCCTCGCAGCCTGGCTGCCGCTCGAGGAGATCGAGCCCGAGCCGGTAGTGGAGCTCCGAGGTCGCGATGGGCCCCTTCAGTCCGGAGCGGACGAGGAAGTCACGGATGTAGAGGTCGGTTTCGAGCAGGACCGTCGCCGGGAAGAGGACGTCGTAGATCCGGATGATCCCCTGTTCGTAGAGATCGACATCGTTCATGAACGGCGAGCCGCGGTGAAGCGTGAAGTTCAGCGCGTAGTGCAGGTCGTGGTAGAGATTGGCGCCCGTGCTGATGATGAAATCGACGAGCCCGCGGTCGATGAGCTCGATGACGCAGCCGCCGAGGCCCGCGGGCGTGAGCGCGCCGGCGACCGTGAGGCCGATGGTCGTGTCGTGATCCGGCGCCAGCATCTTGTCGGCGTAGATGTGGCAGGCCTCCGAGAGGCGTCCGGCGTTGAAGGCCTGGAAGCTGCCGTCGATGAGCTGTCGCACCTCCGCGCTGCCGCGCGGCCGGTAGTAGGTGATGGCTTTTCCACTGAGGTAATCCGGCTTGCTGTGGCCCGGAGACCCGGGCGCTCGGTGGGGCACTGACGACCTCCCGCGGGGGAAGCCGGCGGCGGCCTCCGCATTCTGCCGACGCTTAGTCGCTCGGCTCCGATAAGATTAGCATCAGTGAGGAGATGCCGCGGGCGAAATACCTTGACAGCAGGACGGCTCCGGAGCCAAGTTAGGCGCGCTTTCCTCTCCCGTTTTCCGAGCTGATGATGCCTGAGTCGATCGGAATGTCCGGCACCGCCGCGGTGTGGATCGGCGCCGCGCTGACGATCGCGATTCTCGTGCTGCTGTTCTTCTGGTCCAGGGGCCGGCAGATGCCGGGGCCGCACGTGTTCCGCGCGAGTCGGATGAGCCGCGGCAACCTGCTCTTCCCCACGCAGGTGGCCGTGACGGAGACGAGCGTCGTGCATTACACGCCGGAATGGGTGGGCGGGCGGGAGCAGTCGATGCACCTCGCGCATGTGGCGTCGGTGGCGATCGATCGCAACCTGTTCTTCGCGGACGTGATGATTGAAAGCTCGGGCGGGGCGAGCCCCGTGCGATGCCATGGCCACCGGAAGGCGGACGCGATCGAGATGAAGCGGCTCATCGAGGAGTTCCAGTCCCGGCACTACCACTCGCGGCGGGGCGCCGCGGCGGCCGATGAGGGCCCCCGGCCGGCATGACGGCCGAGAACGCCGGCACACCCCGGCGCGCGGAGCCCGGCGAGGCGGAAACGCGCTTTCAGGCGCTCGTGCAGTCGCCGTTGCGCGCGGGGATCCTCCGCTTCCTGTGCGCGAGGCCCGAGGAGTCCTTCGAGGTCGAGGCGCTCATGCAGACCTTCGGGCGCATGCGGCTCGACATCGAGAACTGCCTGCGCGAGCTCGTCACGTTCGGCGTGGCGCGGAAGGTCGCGGGCCCGGGCACCCCCCGCTACACCCAGCAGATCCCGGCGGGCGACGGCGTTCGAGAGATGCTCGACGAGTTCCTCGAGCGCCGGGCCACGGTCAGCCACGAAGACCGCTCCCCCTCCGTCCAGCGCTTCCGGGAAATGATCGGGCGCGACGAGAAGATGCTGGTCGTGTTCGAGTGGATCCGGACGGCCGCGAAATCGGACATCTCGGTCCTCATCCTCGGGCCCACCGGATCGGGCAAGGAAGTGGTCGCCCGGATGATCCACGAGCTGAGCCGGCGGGGCACGAACAAGTTCCAGGGGGTCAACTGCGCGGCGCTCCCCGACACGCTGTTCGAGTCGGAGTTGTTCGGTTACGAAAAGGGGGCGTTCACCGGCGCGCACGACCGCAAGCCGGGCCGTCTCGAGCTGGCGAACAACGGGACGCTCTTCCTCGACGAGATCGGGGACCTGGCGCTCATCGGACAGGCCAAGCTGCTGCGGGCGCTCGAGGAGAAGCGGTTCGAGCGCCTCGGCGGCAACGATTCCATCGACGTCAATTTCCGGCTGATCTCCGCGACCAATCGGCCGCTCGATCAGTTCGTGCGCGACTCGCGCTTCCGCGAGGACCTGTACTACCGCGTCAACGCGTTCTCGATCCGGCTGCCGTCGCTGCGCGAGCGCGCCACCGACATCCCGGTCCTCGCGCAGCGGTTTCTCGCGCGCTACTGCGCGGCCAACGGCCTGCCGCTCGATGGCAAGAGCTTCTCCAAGGACGCAACCGACCTGCTCCTGCAGTACCACTGGCCGGGCAACATCCGCGAGCTCGAGAGCACGGTCGCGCGGGCAGCCCTCTCCTCGCCGGGACGCGTGATTCGCGGCACCGACGTCGAGTTCCTTCACGCCAACGAAACTCCGCCGGATGCCGCGCGGCAGCGCCTCCCGTCGCTGGCCGACGCCGAGCGGGCCCACATCATCCGGGTCCTCGAGGCGGTGCACTGGAACAAGAAGCAGGCCGCCTCCGTCCTCGAGATCAGCCGCGGGACGCTCTACCGCAAGATCGTCGAATACGGCCTCGAGAACGACCAGCGGCCCGCCAAACCTGCTGTTCAATCTTGAGGTTGGTGTCCCAAAAACGCACACTCCCGGCAATGGCCCGGGACCCCCGCAATCTCCCCCCTAACGAAATCCCCTGCATAGACGATAAACATGCAGGCAAACGCTCCTGTTGAGTCGCAGGCAGCCTCTTTGCAGTGTGGAGCCTTTTCAGCACAACCCATTGCGGGCACCCCTGACCTTGCAGAACCAGATGGACCTCTGTCGCGGCGCAATCGGCCGGGTCTCCCGACCTGCCTCGAAGGCTGTGTGGGGAGGCTGACGCCATGAGCAGCCTCCCGCTGCCCGCGCGGCTCTTCGTCTGCGCCGTGGTCGCGGCCGGGGGCGTCCTGCTGGTCTGGCTGTTCCCGTCGGGAGCGTTGGCGTCTCCCTGGCTCTTCCTCCTGCTGCTCGTCCTCTCGTCGGTGACCTCGGTGTTCAAGGTCACGCTCCCGCTCGCGCGGAGCGGTTCGACGATGTCCGTGTCGTACGCGGTGGATTTCGCGTCCCTCCTGCTCCTCGGCCCGAACGAAACGATGGTGGTCGCGGCGGCGAGCGCCTGGAGCCAGTGCACCTTTCGCATCAAGGAACGCAATCCCCTCCATCGCACGCTCTTCAGCATGGCCTGCCTCGTCGTCACCGTCCAGGCCGCGGGGGCTGTCTACATCTGGCTGGGCGGCGTGCCCGGGCAGTTCCATCCGTTCACGCTGCACAAGCCGCTCGTGGGCGCCGCGACGGCCTACTTCGTGGTCAACACCGCGATGGTGGCCGGGGCCATTGCGCTCTCGACCCGCCAGCCGGTGCTGCGCATCTGGAACGAGAACTTCCTCTGGAGTGCGCCGAGTTATTTCGTCGGAGCGGGGGCGGCCGCGGCGGCGGTCAGCCTGCTCAACTTCATGTCCATTCGCTGGCTCCTGCCGCTGGCGGCGGCGCCGCTCTACCTCACCTATCGCAGCTACAAGGTGTATCTGGGCCGGATAGACGACGAGCAACGCCACGTGCGGGAGATGGCGGATCTGCACCTGGCGACCATCGAGGCGCTCGCGCTCGCCATCGATGCCAAGGATCAGACGTCGCAGTCGCACATCCGCCGGGTGCAGCTGTACGCCACGGGGCTCGCGCGGGCGTTCGGGATGGGCGCCAACGACATCCAGGGGGTCAAGACCGCCGCACTGCTGCACGACATCGGCAAGCTGGCGGTGCCCGAGCACATCCTCTCGAAACCGGGCCCGCTGACGCCGGAAGAGTTTCAGAAGATCCGGGCGCACCCGAAGGTCGGCGCCGACATCATCAGCGCCGTGCCGTTTCCGTATCCCGTCGCTCCGCTCATCCTGAGCCATCACGAGCGGTGGGACGGCAAGGGCTACCCCTCCGGGCTCAAGGGGGAAGACATTCCGCTCGGGGCGCGGATCCTCTCGGTCGTGGATTACTTCGACGCGCTGATGGCCGAGCGGCCGTACCACAAGGCCATGGGCCTCGACGCCGCCATCGCCCTGCTCCAGCAGGAGATGGGCAAGGCGCTGGACCCGGCCGTCGTCGCCAAGTTCATGGAGCTGCTCCCGTCGCTGCAGAGCGAGGCCACCGCGCTCGAACAGGGGCTGCGGCGTCCGAGCGCGGAGCTGCACGGCGAGTCCATGGGAAGCCCCGCCACCGGGCTGACGCCGGAGCCGGCCAAGAAGAACGTGTTCGACGACATCGCGCTCGCGCATCGCGAGATCTACGCGCTCTACGAGATCGCCCAGGCCATGGGGACGAGCCTCGGCGTGGCCGACACCATGGCGCTCATCTCGGCGAAGTTGAGCAACCTCGTGCCCTTCTCCTGCGCGGCGCTGTTCCTGTATGACGAGAGCACGGACACGATGCGGTGCCGGTTCGCGACGGGCAGCGGGGCGGAGGTCGTGCGTCGGATCTCGGTGAAGAACGGCGAGGGTCTGACAGGATGGGTGGCGCGCAATCGGCGGCCGCTCGTGAACGCGCGCCCCAGCGCCGACTTCGAGGCGGCCGGCCTCGGCGACGAGCCCACGGCGCTGCAGTCAGCGCTGGTCTGCCCGTTGATCTTCGGCGACCGGTTCATCGGGGCGCTTGCGGTCTACCACGTCGATCCCTCCTTCTACCGAGACGACCACCGGCGTCTCCTCGACCGCGTCTCGGAGCAGGCGGCGGCCGTCATCAACAATTCGATGCTCTTCGAGCAGACGCAGGAGGATTCCCTCACGGATACCCTGACGGGGCTGCCGAACACCCGCTTCCTGTTCATGCACCTCTCGCGCGAGCTCGCCCGGGCTGAGCGGCTCCAGACCGAAGTGGCCCTGATGGTCATGGACCTCGACAACTTCAAGACCATCAACGACAGCCACGGGCACCATGTGGGCGACCGCGCCCTCTGCGAGATCGCGCGGGTGCTGCGGGTGGCCATCCGCCCCTACGACATCTGCGTGCGGTATGCGGGCGACGAGTTCATCGTGGTTCTCTCCGGCTGCAGTGCGGAGGAGGCGGAGGAGAAGCGTCGCGAACTGCAGCAGAGCATAAACGACGTGCTGTTCGAGGCACGGCCGGGCCGGAGAGTGCAGCTCGGGGCCAGCGTGGGCACGGCGGTCTTCCCGCACGACGGCGGATCGTACGAGGCGCTGCTCTCCAGCGCCGACAGCCGCATGTATCAGGATAAGGCGACCCGGAAGCGCCGCGACGACAGCGGGACCAGCCTGGAGGGTCAGCCCTCGCGGCCGCCCGCCGGCGGCGCCGCGGACATCCAGCGCGCCAGCGCCGGCATTGTCTGATTACCAGTCTTCGAGCCTGATCCGCTCGCGGGGAACGCCGATCTCCTCGAGCATCGGCGGCACGTCGGCCACCATGGCGGCCGGCCCGCACACGAAGCACAGGGTGGCCGGGTCCTCCACCAGCCGGGCGAGCTGGGCGCGGGCGAACCGGCCGCGTTCCCCCCGCCACCGCTGCGGCATCTCGCGGGTGGCCGCAAGCGACAGTTCCATCTCGCCGCGTCGCGCCATGCCGCGCAGCTCGGGCAGATACGCGAAGTCACGCGGCGTGCGCGCGCTGTAGAGCAGGCGCAGCCGCCCGTCGATGCCCGAGAGCGTCGCGTGCCGGATCATCGACCGGATGGGCGCAATGCCGGTCCCCCCCGCGATGAAGAGAAAGTGACGCTCGCCCGGCTCCGCCGGAAACACGAACGAACCGGACGGGCCCCGCACCGACAGCCGATCCCCACGGCGAAGCGGCGGGAAATGCGAGCCCCAGCGTCCGGCCCCGTCCTCCTTGATCAGGAATTCCAGATGCCCGTGCGCCGCGGTCTCTTCAGGCGCCGACGCGAGCGAGTAGGGGATCCGCGAGGCGGACCCGTCCGGTCCAAGCTCCGCCAGTTGCCCGGCCACATAGTGGAACGACGCGCCGTCGAGCGCGAGCCGGACAATGCGCGAGCCTGGAGTGGCGCGGCGGACGCTGCTGAGACGCAGCACGAGGTCGGACACGAAGGAATCTTACGACGGCGGGAAGCCCGCGGGAAGCGCCGCGGTCACGGTTGCCGTTACGGCTGGATCTGAAGGGTGGACTTGACGTCCGCTACGCCGCGCATCGTGCGGGCGAGCGCGATCGCGCTGGCTTCCTGCTCCTTCGAGGCAACGCGCCCCGACAGCGTCACCACGCCCCTGAACGTGTCCACGTCGATGCGCGCCGCGCCCACGATCGGGTCGTTGATGAACGCCGTCTTCACCCTCGTCGTGACCACGGCATCATCCACCGCCGCGGCATTCGTTGGCGCCTGCCGCCTGGCGCAGCCCGCGACGACCGGGACCGACAGCGTGCCGACCAGCAGCAGCGCGCACACACGACGGGTCATAAGTGTTCCTCGACAGCTATCAGCTCTCAGCTCTCAGCTGTCAGCTTCCAGTTCCCAGATCCCGGCTTCCGGCCAGTTCGCAGTTCGCGGCTCACATGCCGGTCGCGTGGAATCCGGCGTCCACCATGAGAATCTCGGCGGTGATGGCGCGGCTTCCCTGCCCGATCAGGAAGAGCGCGACGTCGGCGACATCACTCGTATCGACCGTCCGCCGGAGCGGCGCGCGGTCGCGGTAGTGCTGCAGAATGGCGCTGAAGCCGGGGATGCCTGCCGCCGCCAGCGTCTTGATGGGCCCGGCGGAAATCGCATTCACCCGGATCCCCTGGGGCCCGAGGTCGGCCGCCAGATACTTGACCGACGCTTCGAGCGCCGCCTTCGCCACCCCCATCACCTTGTAGTTCGAGAACACGCGCTCGCTCCCGAGATACGTGAGAGTGACGATGCTGCCGCCGCCGCGCCGTTCCATCAGGGGGGCGGCGCCGCGCGCGAGCGCGATAAGCGAGTAGGCGCTCACATCCATCGCGAGCTTGAAGCCGTCGCGCGAGGTCTGCGAGAAGGGGCCGTCGAGATCCTCGCGCTTCGCGAACGCCGCCCCATGAACCACGAAGTCCAGCCCTCCGAACTCGCGATCGATTTCAGAGAAGAGGCTGGCGATCTGTTCGTCGCTGGTGACGTCGCAGGGATGGATGAGGGGGCTGGTCAGGCCGGCGGCCAGGTCGCGGACGTTCTCTTCGAGCCGCTCTCCCTGATAGGTCACGGCCAGCCGGGCACCAGCGGCCGACGCCGCCTGGGCGATGGCCCACGCGATCGACCGCTTGTTGGCGATTCCGACAATGAGCCCGGTCTTGCCCTGCAGATCAGTCATCGACACACCTTTCAGTCGGTCGATTTAATCATGAAAGGCGTGGCGGACGGCGCTAGCGGGAACGCTTCCTCGGGCCGCCGGGGCGCGGCTGCCCCGGACCGCGGAACCCCGCGGCAGGGCCACTGCGGCCGGGCTGGCTGCGGCCAGGGCCGCCGGGACGCGGCCCGGCGAAGCGAGGCGCACCGGTGGGTCGATGGTTATTGCCGCCGTTGCCGTTGGCGCCCCCGGCATGCGGCTTCATCCGGGTTTCCCCGCCGCGAAACCCCGGGGCGCCGCGGCCGGCCTGACGGATGGTGAACTCCGGCAGACGACGTTCTTCCTTGAAGCCTTCGATGCGCGGCAACTGCGCGCGAATGAGAGGACGATGGACCGGACCGTCTTCGACATCCTGCGCGGCGGCATCGGCCTCGACGGGTTCTTCCTCCACCTCCGCCGCGGAAGCGGGCGCGTCGATTTGAGCGTAGAGCGGCCGGCCCACGACGACCGCCGGCACCAATGGCGGGGCCGGTATCGCAACAGCAGCGGGCGCCTCCGGGAGGGGCACGGCGAGCACCGGCGGCGCGTCGTCGGTCAGCCCGGCGAGCACGTCCCGGTACAGCGCGTCCGGGGCGTCCTTCTTCTTCCGCCTGGGGACCTTGCCACCCTTGTAGACGTGCTCGGCATCGCAGGTCGTGCACCGCGTCTGCTTCACGTCTTCCTCGATCATCGCGACCACGGCGTGGTTCGTCAGCCGCCGCTCGCGCGGGCAGTAGTCATCCAGAATGTCGCCGAGTCGCAGCCTGCGCTGCTCCATGAAAAATCCCCCGAATTATCCGTGTATGGCTGGAGAAAGGACCGCTTGGCGCAGGGTTGCCTCGAACGAAAGACGCACTCGGGTGCGAAGGCCCGATAATCCTAGCAGGGCCGCGACCGAAGCGCAACAATAACACGCGCGCGCCGTTCAGGGGCGTTCCCGCCCGATCCGCGCCTTTTCGCGATCGATCCACGCCAGCGCGGCCTCGAGCGGGCGATCCCGGCCGGCGAGCAGATCCTCCCGTTGCAGCGGCTGGATCTCGTCCGGGATGACGCCACGCCCTTCGAGCCGTGTACCGTCCCCGGTGACGAAGTCGCCATACGCATGGATCAGCACGTCGCCGTTGGGCAGCCGATCGAACAGCGCCGGCAGCGCCTGGCCCATCGACGGCTGGCCGAACACGCGCGCGCGTCCGAGCGACTGCAGGCCCCCCGTGAAGCACTCCGATGCGCTGCCGCTCATCGCGTCCACCAGGATGGCCAGCGGCCCCGCGAAGGGCTGGACGCGCTCGCCGCTCGCGCTGACCAGCCGCGGATTGGCGATGAACCGCAGCGGCGTGTCCGCGTCCCGCGTCGTCATCACGCCAAGCGTCTTCCGCTCGGCGACGAAGTGCCCCGAGATGCCCATGAGCATCGCGGCCAGCCCTCCGGGATTACCGCGCAGGTCGATCACGATCCCGTCGGTCCGGCGAAAATCGTCCACGGCTTTCTGGAAGAGTGGGTCCACGGCCGCCATCCAGACGTTGAACGCGATAACGCCTGCCGTCGCGCCCCCGGGGGTGCGGCGCTTCCCGCTCTCGACCCGCACGAACATGGTCGGCAGGCTGCCCACGGTGACCGGCTGCCCGGTTTCGGGATGCCGGTCGAGCGACAGGGGCACGATCCGGCCGCTGCCATCCTCGAAGGTCGCCGCGACCCTCGAGCCTGCGGGGCCACGCAGATGCGTCTGGGCCAGCCGCCAGGCTTCCACGCGAAGGAGCCGGGGATCGCCAGCATCAGCCTCCCTGCCGTCGACGGCCGGCCGTCCGACCAGGGCGGCCATCAGATCGCTCATGCGCGTGTCGCCAACACTCACCAGCCGCCATCCCGGCCGCACGTCGGGGATGCCGGGATCGACGCGGGTCACGAGCAGGCTGTCCTCCACGAGCCTGACGTCGAAGCCCGGATCGGCGCTGTGATCCTGGCCGCCTCCGGGCCCGTCCCCGGTCGCGGGGATGAGCGCGAAATGCGAGAGGTCCAGGCGCCGCAGCATCTCGCGAATCACCCCGCGGAGCTCGCCAGCCGACTGCGCGGCGGCCGCTCGTGGCCGCAGTTCCTCACGCACCGCCCCCCAGTCAAGGCCGTTCATCGTCCGATCGAAATGCGAGTCACGGATGATCGTCCAGGCGGCATCGAACGTGGCCCCCCCGCCGGCCGGCTGGCCGACGGCCAGAGCGCCCGCAAGCGCCGTCGCGAACGCGACGCCCGCGATCGCGCGCGAGCCGATCACTTCAGCATCGCCTTGATTTCGGCGGGCGGCTCGAAGATGGAGGGGGGCACCTTGTCGAATTCGACGACGGTGAACGTGAGCACCTGCTGCACGCCCATGGTGGACTGCTTCATGGTCGTCGGCACGAGCAGGTCGGCGAACTTGCGATAGTCCCCGAACGACACCGTGACCTGCACGGGGCCCATGGGCGACTCCCGTGTCGCGACCGTCGCCACTTTCAGCCGCGTGGCGACATCGTAGTACTCGATATCCTCGGTGCCGTCGAGGTGGACGAGGCTCAACTTGTAGCAGGGCCGGCCGTCCCAGGGCGCCTGCTCCACCGTCCGCATGGATTTGTAGCGGGCGGCCTCGTGCAGCTCGGCATCGTACGCGGCGTCGAACTTCTTTTGCGTGAGCTCCCTGCCCGACGCGAGCATGGGCCCCGTGATGGCGGAGACGCTCCAGGCGATCTTGCCATCGAAGCCTTCGAGCACGTCGCCAATCCCGCCGATCGACAGCTTCACGAACGACTTGTCGGGCCGTGCGGCGTACACGTCGATGGAGCCCGACACGCCGCTCGAGGCCATCGACATCGTGCCCGCGGCGTGCGTCGAGGTGTGGCCGAGAATCGCCTTGCGGCCGCCAATGGCCTCGATGTGGCGGTCGATGACCGCGCGCGCCGAGGGTAGAGCCACGGCCGGCGGAGCGGCCGGGCGCGGAGTGGCGGGTGCCGGCGGAGCGGCGGGCGTCTGGGCAGCAGCGGTCGCCGCGAACAGGGCGACGACGAGCGTTGCGGCGGCGGTGCGCAGGCGGACAGCAGGGACGCCGTGGCCTTCGCGTGAGTCAACTGGTCGCATGCTGGATACTCCCGTAGGGACGCGAGGCGCCGCCTCGCGATTCATTTCCGATGGAACACGGCCGCGGCGCCGAACACCGGCCCGTCAGCCTGCTGGCGCCGGAGCCACTCGCGAAGCCTCGCCGCGGGCGAAACAATCACCACGTTCTCTTTCTGATCCAGTGCGACGGTCAGACCCGGGAGCGCCGCCGGAGATCCCCCGCGGGCACGCAACCTCCCGCCAAGCCAGTCGTAGGAGAGAGGCGTGAGCTCCAGGCGATCGCCGTCGAGCACGACCCGGAGCAGCACATGGATCGGCACCAGGAACGCCCCCCGATCGACCCCGGCCGCCGGCATGACGTCCAGGTACCGCGTATCCCCGATGGCCGTCAGATACCCCGTGACGTCTCCGGTCTCGATCGGATGCACGTAGTGGATCCGGTACGACTTCCAGTCACCCCGTTCGATCTGCAGCGAACAGTTGTCGTCGGCGTCCACCCAGCCGCCGATCAGGCCCGGCTCGAACGCGATCGACTCGTCGTCGTACGCGGGATTGAGGCTGACCACCAGACATCCCGGTGCGCCGAGCAGCAGGCCGGTCAGCGCGACGGCGGCAATGAGCGATCTCACGTGGGCGCCCGATCTTACCCCGAGGGCGCTCGATCCTGGCCTGAGTGATGGCCGGACCCCGAGTCGCGCCGCCCGGAATCCGGCCCGAGCGGACGGACTGCGAGACCGGCGCCCTCGAGCGCCCGTCGCACGGTCCACGCGAGCGCGGCGGCGCCCGGCGTGTCGCCGTGCAGACAGATCGTGTCAACGCGCAGCGCGATCGTCCTTCCGTCGGCCGCGAGGACGATGCCGTCCCGCGCCATGCCGACGGCGCGCCCGGCCACCAGGGCCGCGTCGTGAATGACGGCGCCAGGCCTGGACCGCGGCGTCAGAGCGCCGTCAGGCTCGTACGACCGGTCCGCAAATCCCTCGGCGGCCGAAGGCAGGCCGGCCTCCGCTGCGGCCCGCAGAATGGCCGAACCCGGAGGCCCGATGAGCGCGAGCGATGGGTCAGCCGCGCGGACTGCCCGCGCGATCGCGGCGGCAATGGTGACCTCGCGCGCAGCCATCGTGTAGAGCGCGCCGTGCGGTTTGACGTGCCGCAGCCTCACACCGTCTCTCGCGGCGATCGCGGCGAGGGCGCCAAGCTGATAGAGCACCATCGCCTCGACATCGTCCGGGGCGGCGGACCGTTCGCGACGCCCGAAGCCCTCGCGGTCGGGGAATCCGGGATGCGCGCCGCAGGCGACCCCGGCGCCCTTTGCCAGTCGCACCGTGCGAGCCATGAGCGACGGGTCGCCCGCGTGAAACCCGCAGGCGATATTCGCCGAGGTGATCGCCGGCATGATCGCGGCAGCGTCCTCCGGCGGACCGGCGGCCTCGCCCAGATCGCAGTTCAGGTCTATGGAGCGCATGGCGATTCGGACGGCCTATCAGAACTCGATGAGAATCCCGGCGGATGGAACGAGCGGAATCATCGTCTCGAAGAGTCCGTTGACCTGGCCGGTTCGGGTGTTGATCCCCGGCGGGGTGAACCGGACGTTGTCCCGGTTCAGCACGTTGGTGACTTCGGCGAAGAGCGTCAGCCGCTTGCGCGACCAGTTGAAGGTGCGGTTCGCGCGGAGGTCGAGCCGCGAATAGACGGGAACGCGCACGTCGTTGCGCGTGGACGACAGGACGTAGCCGTCGTCGCGGCTCGCGTAGTAGCCCGGTGCCGGCACGTTGCTGCCGACCCGCAGCTTGGCACTCACGCTCGTGCGCGCCGACAGACGGTAGAAGAGATACACATTGGCGGTGTGACGCTGATCGAGGTTCCCCCAGAATGTTTCTGACGTGACGCTGTCGTGCATCCGCATCCTGCTGAACGACCAGGAGGCCCACCCCGACAACCCCGTGGTGCTGCGCCGCTGCACGAGCGCCTCGACGCCGCGCGCGGACCCGTCGAGGCTCGGGCTGTAGACCGCGCCAATCGCCCCGCGCACCACTCGGCCACCCACGAGTCGCGTCTCCGACGTGATGCGCCGGAAGAAACCGTCCTCTTCACGGTCGAACAGCGTCACCTGCCATCGCAGGGTCGAACCGATGCGCTGCTCGAACCCGAGATCGAATTGCCGGGCACGCTCGGCGACCGCGTCACGGCTCCCGAGCGCGCCGATCACCTGCTCGAAATCCGGGAACTGCCGATAGATGCCCGCACCGCCGCGCAGGCTGATGCCGGCGCCGGTCTGAAGCTCCACCTGCATCCACGGGGACGCCGTCGTCTCCCCCGTCAGGCTCCAGTGATCGCCTCGAGCACCTGATACCAGGGTCAGCGGCCCGGCCGTCCACCGGATCTGCGCGTAGCCGCCCGAGCGGGAGGCCTGTCCTTCGAAATCGTTGATGACCCGGTAGACACCGCCAGAGGATCGCCGGCGGATCCGTCCTTCGCTCGTGCGGTCCCACTGCCCGCCCGCTTCGACCTGCAGCGATGTCGTGACGGGCGACACGGCGTCGATTCGTCCCGCCACCTGCGTGTCGTGACCGCGGTCGTACTCGACGACGCCACGGTTCTCGTTCCGGAAATGATTCGTCGAGATGAGCGCCCGCGAGGTCAGCAACCCTCGGCGTCCGGCCATCCGCCAGCTTCCGATGGCGAGCGCCGAGGCGTTGCGGCCGGTGACGAGTTGTCCGGCGTCCGTTTCCTCCCGCTTCTCCTGCAGCCGCGATCGTCCGGCCAGCACGGTGAGTTCGACCCGCTGGGACGCCGACGCGTCGTAGGCCAGCTTGCCCTGGGCGTCCGCAAAGCTGAAGTCGAGCCCCTCGCGCGACAACCGGTTGAGGATCAGATCGAGGTAGCTCTGACGCGCCGACACGAGCCACGAGCCGCGGCGCAGTTTGCCAAGCGGCCCCTCGAACACCGCCGACGCGCTCGTCCCGCTGACCGCCACGCGCGCCTGCGGGCGCTGCCGCGATCCTTCGCGCAGCCTGAAGTTCACCTCGGCGCCGGTGCGGTTGCCGAACCGCTGCGCATAGCCGCCGTTCAGCAGCGTGACCTCCTCCAGGATGTCGCTGTTGATCATCGCGACCGACCCGGACGCGGAGTGATCCTCGATCGCCCGTACGGTGTGCAGGAGGAATGGCGTCGAGAAGCCGTCAACCGTCAGGTTCATGTGACTGAAGTCGCTGCCCCGGACGCTGAACTCGCTGCGCAGGTCGTCTCCGGTCGACACCCCCGGCAGCACCTGCACCGCGCGCAGGGGATCGTCGGCCAGAACACCGCGGAGGTTCTGGATATCCGCGCTGCCGAGCGTCTGCTGGCTCGCGACCGCCGGCTCGACGCTGCGGAACCGGTCGGACTCGACCGTCACGGTCTCGGTATACGTGCCCGTGCCTTCGCTGAGGGGGATGGTGACGGTCAGCGCATCGCCCTCGCGGACCTGGACGTCGCGCCGCACCAGGGCGTACCCGACGACCGAGACGAACAGCCGGCGGTCGCCCGGAGGCACGCGCGCCAGGGTGAACCGGCCGTCGGCGTCGGTCTCTGCCGATGGCCCGTCGCCCTCGACCATGACGATCACCCGCGCGATGCCGGCGCCGGAGCGCGCGTCCACGACGCGGCCGTCGATCGTGGCGGGACGGTCGCTCTGAGCGAGGACAGGCACGACCGTCAGCCAGACGACCGCCATCAGCCGGAGAAGAAGGCCGGCCATGCCGGCATGCAGGCGGTCAACGCAGCGCCAGGACGGAATTGTAATTACCCACACAATTGTGTTGCCTCAGCAGGAACAACACCCCAGAAAATCACAGCGAAAGAGCCGGTACGTCGCTTGCTCTATTGGAGGGTGCAGGCGGCTTGAATATTTGCGGCAGGGAGCCGTGAGTTGCTGGGGAGCCAGGTCGCCCGCAAATTCGCCGGGCATCGTCTTCGGACGATGCCCTTTTTTTTGAACCGCTGACGGCCTCTGAGAGACGCCGCTCGCGTGGATCAGGGCGCTGCGCCTTCGGGATACTGCAACGCCAGGCGCAGTTCCTTCGCGAGCGACTCAACCGTGGTGCCCGACCGCTTCCACGCCCCCTCCGATTCGAACCGCAAATCGCCGATGCGCCGGCCCCACGGCGAGATGGCCCGGCCGATTGCGCGGAAATCCGCCCGGTCGGCGTGTTCCTGGTCCAGCCGCCGGACGACATCCGGCGCGACGCGGATGAAGGCGCGCAGCGCCGTCGCGCTCTTGATGCTGTACTTGCGTCCGTTCCACGCGGCGCCGAAGACCTGCGCCACCTGCTTCAGGTAGTTGACGAAAAAGCGGCGCGACTCTTCGCGGAACGCATCCCCCTTGCGCCCCGGCCCGAAGGCCTCCGACGCGAACAGCTTCTTGAGCTCCTGCGCGAGCGGCGCCTGCGCGACGCGACCTTTCCCCACCCCGAGCAGCTTGATCTCGCCGTGCAGCGGCGAATCGTCGCGCTCGTTGAGCGCGCGGACGATATCGTGCGCGGCCGCCAGGCTGTCGTCGCTGTAAAGCTGCCGGCCGGACAGCGAGACGAGGTGCGACGGATTGAGGCGCGTGTGCTTGGCGTTGATCGTGACGAACATCTGGACGACGTGGTCGTCGGGGAGGCGATCGAAGATGACCGCCGGCACCGTGAAGGGTTCGTCGCCGAAGTGCTCGATGTCGGCGTGCAGGGCAAGGAGGCGGTGCTGCCCGTCGATCGCCCGGAGAATGCCTTCGCGCTCGGGGACCTTCAGTGTGCCGATCGACGCGTTGGACTCCGCGGGCTCGAACTTCAGCGCCTCGTCGCACGAGATGATAACGGCGCCAGGGATCGACGGCAGATCGCGCGCCTGGCGGCATTGCTCGTAGTACTGCACGAGCTCGTCGATCTTCTTGCGGATGATCTGGCGCTGGTAGGCCTTCTCGTCGGCGCCGATGCGCCGCTCCAGCAGATCCCAGTTCACCTTCGACGGCGCAGGGGCCCGCTTCCGGCCGCCTCGCACCGGCTGCGACTGCTCGCCGTAACTGAGCACCTCGAACCGGACCAGCTTGTCGATATCGCTGGCGGTGAGAGAGGCCTGGTAGAAGTGCACGCCGAACTGCTGCATCCGGATGGCGGCAACGCTGATCATAGGCTGCTTGCGTGATGCTCGGGTGACGGAGCCCGCGTCCGCGACTCGATGCCTCTGTCTGGTGCGACCGGCATCGCGTGGCCGACGGGCGATGGACCGGCACATCTTATCGTGGGAAGGGCGGCGTTTGACGGCAACCGGATATGCCGTCGTAAGTTGTTGTTAGATAGAGGCTTATACGCGTCTGTGCGAGCGCAGCCTGGAGAGCGCCGGCACCGCTGTCGAGCGCCTGGAGCGACGCCGGGCCGCCACGCGGTCGCGGAGGGCGGCGCACGCGACCATGAAGATCGCGAAGGCGCCGAAGGCGGCCCAGGCGGCCGGGAGGCTCAGCCGGCGGTGAATGGGGATCGAGATCAACCCGTAGACCAACTCGACGTGGATCCAGTAGATGAACAGCGAATTGCGTCCGAGGAGGAGCATCGGGCTCCAGCCATGCGGTGCGGCATCCGAAGTGAGGCCGGGCCCGCGTGACTGGCCGAGTCGCGGACGCCTGTCCCAGAGATACGCGAGACCAATGACGAGCGTGATGACGCCTGCCCGCAGCAGGAAGAATGCCGGCGACGCCCCCCAGAAGTCCGAGCCTGCATACGCGCCCGGCAGGCGAGCCGCCAGCAGGGCGGCGGCGGAAACGGCGGCTCCCCACACCAGCAGACGGACATTGATTGCGGCTTCGGCCCCGGCGGTCCGGGTCTCGTCGATGAGCACGCCGACCAGTCCGCCCGCGAACACGAATCCCACCCATGGAAAAAGGCTGAAGTTCGATCGCCCTTGCGTGGGTCGGAGGTAACTGACCAGGGGCTCCGGCCAGGCGTCGAGCCACGGCGCGGCCCACAGGAACGGGGCGGCGAGCGCGAAAGCGAGTGCGGCGGCGGCAAACCCGATCGCGCGTCCACGCGGGCTGCGAAAGGCGCCCCACAGCGCCGCCGCCGCCATGATGCCGGGACCCATGATGTTGAGGATGTCCACCTTCAGGAGGCCTGACGGCGCTCCCAGACCAAGAATCCAGGCCTGGACGCGAAAGACGAACGCCAGCAGGAAGATCCACAGCCCCCGTCGCATCACTGCGGCGGCTGCGCTGCGCACATCGCCCGACCGGCGCAGCTTCGATCCCGCCGAGAGCGCGACCGAGACGCCCGCCAGGAAGAGAAACAGGGGGGCGCCGAACCCGCCGACGATGATGGCCCATTGAAACGGGGGGGTCAGCCGGTCCGGCAGCCGGGTCCAGCTGTCGATGACATGCGCCTCGATCATGACGACGACGCCGAGGCCGCGCATCCAGTCGAGATACCCGCGGCGCCGCCGTGTCTCGTCGGGGGAGGGGGCCGGCTGGCGCGTCGGGTCGGGGTCCGCGCGGCGGCGGCGGGTCCGGCTCATCGAATGGGGATCAGAGCCCGGGCGTCACGGTGTAGGTGACCTTGAAGTCGATATCCTGGCGCATCGAGTGCCATACCGAGCAGTACTTCTCGCGCGAGAGATCGATCGCGCGCGCGACCTTGTCGTCGGGTACCTCGCCGGTCACGCTGTAGTGGAGCGTCACGGCGGTGAATCGCCGCGGATCCTCCGGCGCCCGCGTGGCGGAAAGGTCGGCGCGCAAACCGCGCAGGGGGAAGCGCCCCTTCCTGATGACGTGCAGGACGTCCATCGCCATGCACCCCGCGAGGGCGAACGCCAGGGCCTGCATCGGGGAGGGGCCGGCCACGGAGGCGCTGTCGAGCGTCAGGGCAACATCCCCCGAGTGTCCGGAGAACACGAGGTCGTGCTCCCAGATCAGTTGGACGACCGTGGAGGGTGTTTCGGGGATGGCGGCATCGCTCATCCCGGCATTCTACCGCGAGGATTCGACGGGTTCCCGCTCGCGAAGCGTGAACGCGCGGGCGAGAGGACCCGGCCGCCGTGCGTCTATGCGGCCTGCGACCGCGGAGACTGCCCCTTGTACAGCACGCTCGAAATCGCCAGCCACGCCAGCGGCAGCAGGACGAGCAGATACGTGAGGTACTGGCCGTAGAGCCCATCGGGCCCGTACGGCTCGGTCAGCGCGTGCAGCGGCTCGCTGCCGGGGAACAGGTTCGCTTCCGTCAGCTCGTGGAATCCGTAGATCAGCAACTGCGCGACGAAGACGAGCAGGAAGACCGCCGTGACCTGGAAGAAGCGCCCGAGGTTGACCCGATACCCGTACCGCGACCAGAGCCACCCGATAATCGCGGCGGAGGCGGTTCCCGCTACCGCGCCCGCCGTGACCTGCGTGGACTTGATCGTGAAGATCAGCTGCGTCATCAGCAGGGCCGTTTCCATGCCTTCCCGCGTGATCATCAGCACGGTGAAGAGGAAGACCCCCATGAACGCGCCCCGTCCGACCCGGACCGATGAGGCCTCCAGTCGCTCCTCGATGTTGCTCTTCATCCGCCGGCCCGCGCGCCACATGTGCACGGTCAGCGAGGCGACCAGCACCGCCGCCACCAGGGCGAGCACACCCTCCCAGAGCGCCTGATTGTTGGCCTGTGCGAGCAGCAGCCCGGCGCCGATGCTCAGAACGACCGATAGTGCAATGCCCCAGTGGACCGCCGGCAGGAGAGCCCGCCTCCCTGTCTTCTTAAGATAGGCGAGGCTGATGGCAATGATGAGGAAGGCTTCGATGCCCTCCCGAAGCGTGATGACGAACGCCTGAATCATAAAACTCCGGCAAGGCCCGATCGGGTGGGCCGCTCGTGTCGGGCCCGGCCGCTCGGTGACAATTGCTGTTTAAAACTCGTTTCCAGACTACTGCCAGATATCCGACCCGTCAAGTCGGATATCGCCGGACGCCTCCCGGGCAGTACTATGGGACATGCTCCGCCTCTTTGGCGTCGTCGCACTCGGTCTGGCGCTCGCGGCCGGCGTCCCTCTCCATTCCCAGGAAGACTCGGCCGCGTTGGTGCGTCGCGCGCAGGCGATTACGAAGAGCTCCCCGCTCATCGATGGGCACAACGACTATCCGTGGGCGCTGCGGGAGAAGGCCCAGCGCAATCTCGCGACGCTCGACATCTCGCGCCCGCAACCGTCGCTGATGACCGACATCGCGCGGCTCAGGGCCGGCGGCGTCGGCGGCCAGTTCTGGTCGGTGTACGTTCCGGTCGAGCTCGCAGGACAATCCGCCGTCACCGCCACGCTCGAACAGATCGACATCGTCCATCAGATGATGCGCCGGTACCCGGACACGTTCGAGCTCGCGCTCACCGCAGACGACGTCGAGCGGGTCTTCCGGAAAGGGCGGATCGCGTCCCTCATCGGCATGGAGGGGGGGCATTCGATCGACAACTCACTGGCCGCGCTGCGGATGTTTCACCGGCTCGGCGCGCGCTACATGACGCTCACCCACAACAAGAACACGCCCTGGGCCGACTCCTGCACCGACACCCCGAGGTCGGGCGGCCTCACCGCGTTCGGCGAAGAGGTGGTGCGCGAGATGAACCGGCTCGGCATGCTCGTGGACTTGAGCCACGTCTCCCCCGGGACCATGGACGATGCCCTGCGGGTGACGCGGGCGCCGGTGATCTTCTCGCACTCGTCGGCGCGGGCGGTGAACGACGTGCCGCGAAACGTGCCGGACGAGATCCTGCGACGACTGCCGTCCAACGGCGGGGTGGTCATGGTGACGTTCGTGCCCGGCTTCATCTCGCCGAAGACGGCCGCCTGGTCCACCCGGCAGGACGCCGAGCGGGCGAGGCTGACGGCGCTTGCGCCAACCGACGCCGCGGCCATCACGAGCGGTGTTGCGCAGTGGACGGCGATGAACCCCGCGCCCGCGGCCACGATCGCCGAAGTCGCGGACCATGTGGATCACATCCGGAAGGTCGCGGGCATCGATCACATCGGGCTCGGAGGGGACTTCGACGGCATGACGCTGGTCGTCGCGGGGCTCGAGGACGTGTCGACGTATCCGGCGCTCCTCGCCGAGCTGCTGCGCCGCGGCTATTCGGACGACGACCTGCGGAAGATCACCGGCCGGAACGTGCTGCGCGTGATGCGGCAGGCCGAGCGCGTCTCGACATCGCTTCGGTCGGAGGCCGCCTCGACGCGGCTGTTCCAGGCCCAGTAAACGCCGGTTCCACGAAGGCTCCCGAATGCATATGCGTGCCGCGATCGTTTCCGTTCTTGCCGGCCTCCTCGCGGCCGCGCCGATGGGTGCGCAGCAGGGCACCTTCAAGGTCTCCACCAACACCGTGCCGATCTACGCGACGGTCATGGACGCCGAGAAGCGGCTCGTGCCGGACCTCGTGGAAGAGGACTTCGAGGTCTACGACAACGGGAAGCTGCAGACGCTGACCTCGTTCGACAACAAACCGCTCCCCATCACCGTGGTCGTCATGCTCGACACGAGCGGAAGCATGACGCTCGCGCTCGATCTGGTGAAGGCCGCGGCCGAGCAGTTCCTGCTGCGCATGCTGCCGGACGATCGGGGCATGGTCGGCGCGTTCAACGACAAGATCGAGTTCTTTCCGGATGCCGTCACCGGCAGTCGCGACGAGCTGATCCGGTCACTGAAGGAGCTGGACTTCGGGTATCCGACGCGGCTCTACGACGCCGTCGGCGAGAGCATGGCGCAGTTGAAGGGCATTCCCGGCCGTAAGGTCGTGCTCGTTTTCACCGACGGCGCGGACAATGCCAGCCGGGTGGGATCGGGCGCGATGACCGACCGTGCGCGGGCCGAAGACGTCATGATCTATTCGGTCGGTCTCGAGAACGAGTTTTTCAACGGGCAGCAGCGGCAACGATCGAGCCCGGACCGGGGCCTGAAGCGTCTGTCCGAAGAGACCGGCGGCGGGTTCTTTCTCCTCAAGAAGACCGACGACCTCGGACCGACGTTCACCCGCGTGGCGCAGGAGCTGCACAGTCAGTACGTGCTCGGGTTCACGCCGCAGGCCCTCGACGGCAAAGTCCACAAGGTCGAGGTCCGAATCAAGCAGAAGCCGTCGATGTCGGTGCGCGCGCGGAGGAGCTACCTGGCGTCCGCCACGGCTGCGACAGATCGGTGACCGCGAAACGTTCCCTCGATTTCATGTCTCGGCGCGTTCGGGCGGGCGTGGAGTAGAATCGCGCCGTCACTGTTTGTCCACAGGGGGGCGGGGCATGAAACGTCTGGGAATCCTGGCGCTGGCGGGGCTCGTCGCGGCGAGTGCGTGCGGCAAGTCCAGCGAGGAAAAGAAGGAAGAGCAGAAGGTCGAGCAGGCGGCGAAGACCGCCGAGACCGGCGCGGCGGAGGCCGCGAGAGGGCTCGAGCAGATGGCGAAAGGGCTCGAGGCGATGGCCGGCGGCGGTGGCAACACCCCGGCGGTGGAGCCAGTCAGCTTTCGCAATATGCAGGCGCTCTTCCCCGACGTCGAGGGGTGGCAGAAGGGCAAGCCCACGGGGGAGAAGATGTCGTCCCCCTTCAAGTATTCCCAGGCCGAAGTCGAGTACACGAAGGGTGACGCCCGCGTCACCCTGAAGATGGTGGACTCCGGCTTCAATCAGTTGCTGCTCACCCCTTACGCGATGTTCCTGACGGCCGGTTACGAGAAGGAGACGGCCGACGGCTACGAGAAGTCCACGAAGGTCAACGGCGAGCCGGGCTGGGAGAAGTGGGACAGCTCGGGTAAGGACGGCGAGCTCAATGCGCTCGTTGGCAAGCGGTTCCTCGTGCAGATCGAAGGGCGGCGGATCGACGACACGAAGCTGCTGCACGATTTCGCCGGCCGGATCGACATGGGCAAGCTCGCCGGGCTGAAATAACCTCCACGCCGGGCGGGCTGTCGGCCCTCGGCCACCCTCGAGACTGGAAGCCTGCCATGCGGCGATTCATGTGCGCGATCGTGATGGCGGGGCTCTGGGTGCTGTCCCCCGGGCGCCCCGAGGCCCGACAAAGCCCGGGCGACCGCCCCGCCGCCAATCCCCGCGCCACCCGCTCGGTCGTGCTGGCCCGCAACGGGCTCATCGCCACCAGCCAGCCGCTCGCGTCCGCCGCGGGTCTGCGCGTGCTGCAGAACGGCGGGAACGCCTTCGATGCGGCTGTCACCGCCGCGGCGGTCCTGTCGGTGGTCGAGCCGACCATGAACGGCGTCGGCGGCGATCTCTTCGCGCTGATCTACGACGCGAAGGGGAAAGCCGTGCGGGCGCTGAACGCCAGCGGACGCGCGCCGGCGCGCGCGACGCCTGAGGAGTTCCGCCGCCGCGGCCTCGACGCCATCCCGTATCGCGGCGTGCTGTCGGTCAGCGTGCCCGGCGTCGTGGACGGCTGGAACGAGCTGCTCGCCCGCCACGGCACCATCACCCTCGCGCAGGCGCTGGCGCCCGCCATCACGTACGCGCGCGAGGGGTACGCGGTCAGCGAGATCATCGCCAACCAGTGGAAGGACGTGGAGCCGATCCTGGCGGGCGATCCTGCTGCCGCCGCCACGTTCCTGCCCGGAGGGCGCGCCCCGGCGGCTGGCGACATCTTTCGCAATCCACGCCTTGCCGACACACTCGACCGGATTGCCTCCGGCGGTCGCGACGCGTTCTACACGGGCGCGATTGCACAGGCGATCGCCGACGACATGCGGCGCCGGAACGGACTGCTGACGGAGGCGGACCTCGCCGCGAACCGCCCGGACTGGTTCGAACCGATCTCCACGACCTATCGCGGGCACACCGTACTCGAACTGCCACCCAACACCCAGGGCGTGGTCGCGCTCCAGATGCTCAATATCCTGGAGGGCTTCGACCTGAAGGCGATGGGGCACAACTCGGCGGAGTACCTGCACCTGCTCGTCGAGGCCAAGCGGATGGCCTTTGCCGATCGCGATGCCTGGCTCGCCGATGGCGCGTCGGTCCCGCCGAAAGTGCTCGAGCGCATGCTCTCGAAGGACTACGCCACTGAACGACGCCGGCTCTTCAATCCGGATCGCACCGGATCGCCCTATCCCCCCGTCGGTCTGGTCTCCGGCATGCGCCAGCGGATCGACGAACTTCCCGAGGCACACGGCGACACGATCTACATGACGGTCGCGGACCGGGACGGCAACGTGGTCTCGCTGATTCAGTCCATCTTCGAGGCGTTCGGCGCCGGCATCGTGGCCGGCGACACCGGCATCGCGCTCCACAACCGCGCCGCGCTCTTCACCCTCCAGCCAGGCCACCCCAACATCGTCGCGCCGGGCAAGCGCCCGTTCCACACGCTCGTCCCCGCGATGGTGCTGAAGGAGGGACGGCCGTGGCTGTCGTTCGGCGTGATGGGGGGCGACATGCAGCCGCAGGGGCACGTGCAGGTACTGCTGAACCTGATCGACTTCGGCATGAACATCCAGGAGGCCGGAGAGGCGCCGCGCTTCCGGCATTCTGCCGCCGGCCTCGCGCTTGAATCGGCGATCTCGCCCGAGGCGCGCTTCGGGTTGAGCCGCCGCGGGCACGCCGTCATCACGCAGATCGGGATGTTCGGCGGCTTTCAGGGCATTCTGTTCGACCCGCGGACCGGTGTGATGCAGGGAGGATCCGACCCGCGCAAGGATGGCCTCGCGATAGGCTGGTAGGCCATGCCGCTGCTGCTGTCGGAAGAAGACGTCCGGATCGTCCTGTCGATGGAGGATCTGATCGCCGCGATGCGCACCGCGCTGGAGCAGTTCTCCACGAAACGCGTCGAGCAGCCGTTGCGCAGCGTGATCGAGGTCGGCCTTCAGAAGGCGGCCTTTGCCGTGATGCCGGCGTTCGTCACCACACCACCGGCCCTGGGCGCCAAGCTCGTCACCGTGTTCCCGAGCAACGCCGGGGCAGGCCTGCCCACGCACCTCGCCACGATTCTGCTGCTCGATTCCATGACGGGAGAGCTCGTCGCGATCATGGACGGCCGCTACATCACCGAGGCCCGGACGGCGGCCGTATCGGCCGTCTCGACCGATCTCCTGGCGCGGGAAGAGTCGTCGGTGCTCGCCATCATCGGATCGGGCATCCAGGCCCGAAGCCATGTCGATGCGCTCGGCCGCGTGCGGGATCTGCGAACCATCCGAGCCTGGAGCCGGACGCCCGACCGGCTCGAGCAGTTCATCCGCGAGATCGAGCCGCGGACGTCGGCTCAGGTCGTCCGATGCAGTTCGGCTCGGGAGGCGGTGAACGGGGCGGACGTCGTGGTCCTCGCCACTTCGGCGCGAGAGCCGGTCGTGCTCGGAGACTGGATCCGCGAAGGCACTCACATCTGCGCGGTCGGCGCCTGCCGCCCGTCCGAGCGCGAGATGGACACGGCGCTCGTCGCGCGCGCCCGGCTCTTCGTGGACTCCCGGGCCGGCGCGCTGACCGAGGCGGGGGATGTGGTCATGCCGATGGCCGAGGGCGCATTCGAGGCAGGGCACATCCTGGGGGAACTGGGCGAGGTTCTGGCAGGACGCATCGCCGGCCGCCGCGCGGCCGCCGACGTCACGATCTTCAAGTCGCTCGGAATGGCGGTGGAGGATGTCGCGGCCGCGCACCTCGCCTACGAAAAAGCGGCGGAGCGCGGCCTGGGTCGCGGCTTCGTGCTCTGAGCTACTTCTCTTTGCGACGCTCCGCCCACCGCTTCTTCATCATGTCGGAGATCCGCTTGCGGGCTTCGGGCGACATCTTGCGCCGCCGGCGCTTGCGCCCCGTCCCCGCCACTTCCTCGCCCGCCTCGGCGCCTGCGTCCGCCGAACCGCGGCCGGCCTTCGCGCCGGCGCGCGCGCGCAGTCGCGCGGCCTGCGCCGTCAGCGCCGACAGGCGCTCGCGCGTCTGGCTGATCTCGCGTTCGATTCCGCCGATGGCCCAGCCGATCATCTCGGCGGACTTCATCAGGACATCTTTCTGGTTCTTTCTCGGTCGCCCTGGGGGCATGTCTTCCTCCTCTACTGCACTGACGCCCGGCGCGGCATCAGGGCCGCACTCGAACAGGTATCATAGTCCTATGGACCCGCTGCGGCCAACGGGTACGGCCTGCGCGCTGCTCGTCGTGGCGCTGCTGGCTTTTCCCCACGAGGCCGCGGCCAGCCAGCCCTCCGTGGCGGAGCTCACCGACCAGGCGCTGATCCTCGCCTACAACCTCGATCACGATCAGGCGATCGTCCTCCTCCGACGGGCCACGTCGCTCGCCCCCGGCGACCCCGCCCCGTTCCGCTCGCTGGCAAGCGTCCTCTGGCTCAATATCCTCTTCCGCCGCGGCGCCGTCACGGTCGATCACTATCTCGGCGCGTTCTCGCGCGAGAGCGTCGACCTCCCACGCCCGCCCGCCTCCATCGAAGCAGAGTTCAGGGGCGCGGCCCAGCGTGCAATCGCCCTTGCCGGGGAGCGCGTCGCCGCACGAGCCACGGATGCCCAGGCCCACTACGACCTCGGATCCGCGCTCGGCCTGGACGCCTCCTACACCGCTACGGTGGAAGGGCGCATGCTGGCCGGCTTCCGCGCCGCCAGGCGCAGCTACGACGAGCACGAGCGGGTGCTGGCCCTGGATCCCTCCCGCGCCGACGCCGGCCTCATCGTCGGCACATACCGGTACGTGATCTCGACGCTGTCGCTCCCGATGCGCGCGCTCGCCTATGC
>JANPJN010000237.1:0-16171 GCA_031425515.1 Acidobacteriota bacterium
GTTCGGCGAAGAGCGTTTCTCGCGCCGGATCGCGCGGGGCCTCGTCGAGGCCCGCAGGCTCGCGCCCGTGCAGACGACGGGACAGCTCGCGCAGATCGTCAGGCGTGCCGTGCCGCGCCGCGGCTACCAGCGAATCGATCCGGCGACGCGCACCTTCCAGGCCCTGCGCATCTGGGTCAACCGGGAGCTCGACGGTCTCGACACGTTTCTCATCGACGCCTCGGCGCGGCTGCGCGCGGGGGCGCGCCTGGCCGTCATCACCTTCCATTCGCTCGAGGACCGCATCGTCAAGCACACCTTCCGGGCGCTCGCAGCCGGCAGCGATGCGCTCCGCGTGCTGACCCGCAAGCCGGTGATACCCGCGGAGGCGGAGGTGGCCCGCAACCCGCGCGCGCGCAGCGCGAAACTTCGTGCCATCGAGAGGCTCGCATGAGCGCGGTTGACTTCGAGTACGCCATCAAGAAGGACGTCCGCAACAACCCGATCGTGCGCGAGGTGGACGACGAGCGGCAGCGGCAGCTCTGGCGCTCGGTCATCATCGGCGGCGTGCTCGTCGCCGTGATGCTCTTCTCCGCCTGGCAGCACTTCGAACTCCTCCAGCACGGCTACAAGATTCAGAAGATGCAGCAGCAGCGGGCCGCCGAGGAGGAGATCAACCGGCATCTCCGGCTCGACATCGCAACGCTGCGATCCCCGGCGCGCATCGAGCGCATTGCCACGAAGGAACTGCACCTGACGGCCCCCTCGCGGGAACAGGCGATCGTGATCCTGCGGGTCGCGCCATCGGCCTCACCCGGGAAGTCCATGGTCGCGGCGCGGTAGGCCCGGTCAGCGCGGCAGGAGATCTGATGGCGGACGAACACGGCGGCAGATTCAGGCTTCCCTGGCAGGGGCCCGTCCAGCACGTGGCGCGAAGAACGCCGGCGGTTGCGCCCGGCGACTGGCGCGGCATGCTGCGCGCCCGGCTGCTCGTCTGCGTCGGCCTGCTCGGCCTCTGGACCGTCGGCATCGAGGCTCGGCTCATCTTCCTGCAGGTCGTGCAGCACGGGGAGATGATGGCGCGCGCGGATCGGCAGCAGCTGAAGACGATCAAGCTGCCAGCCAAGCGCGGAGAGATCATCGATCGCAACAATCGCGTGCTGGCCTACAGCGTCGATGCCGAGACGATCGGCGCCGACCCCTCCGGCATCGAGGATCCCGACCGTGTCGCGCGCCTGGTCTGCGCCGCGCTCGACGCGTGCGGCCCCCAGCAGCGCGATCTGATGGCGGAGCGCCTGCGCGGCAAGGGGCAGTTCGCGTATCTCGCGCGCCAGATCTCCCCGGCCGAGGCCCAGCGCGTCCGCACGCTCGGTCTGCAGGGCATCCTCTTCTACAAGGAAAGCCGCCGCTACTACCCGCAGAAGGAACTGGCCGCGCACCTGCTCGGCTACGTCGGCATCGACAATCTCGGGCTCGCGGGCCTGGAGTCCACGTTCGACGCCCGGATCCGTGGCCGCGAGGGTCGAATGCTGCTGGAGCTCGACGCGCGACGCCATGCGATGTCCAAGCGCGAGGAACGGCCCCCGACCACCGGGGACGGGCTCGAGCTGACGATCGACAGCCAGCTCCAGTACATCGCCGATCGCGAGCTTCGGCTCGGTGTTGAGGAGAATGCCGCAGCCGGCGGCAGCGCCGTGATCATGGATCCGCGCACGGGCGAGATTCTCGCGCTGTCGAACTGGCCGACCTTCAATCCGAACGACTTCGCCGCGACGCCTCAGATCGCCCGGCGCAACCGGGCGGTCCAGGACGCCTACGAGCCAGGCTCGACCTTCAAGGTCGTCACCGCCTCCGCCGCGCTCGACGAGAAGCTGATCACCTCGACGGATCTCGTGGACTGCGCACCGGGCCACATCTCGTTCGGCGACCGCGTCATCCGTGACACGCACCCCCACGGTCTGCTCCAGTTCATCGACGTCATCGCGCAGTCGAGCAACGTGGGCGCGATCAAGGTCGGGCAGCGCCTGGGCGCGGAACGGCTGGGGCGCTACATCACGCGCTTCGGCTTCGGTCAGACGCTGGCGCCGGACTTCCGCGGCGCAAGCCCCGGCATCGTCTGGGGCTCGGCCAATCTGGACCCCAGCGCGCTGGCGTCCGTGTCGATGGGCTACCAGATCGGCGTCACGGCGCTGCAGATGGCCACCGCCGTCAGCGTCGTCGCCAACGGCGGCGATCTGATCGAGCCGCGGGTGGTTCGTGCGTTCCTCCGCAACGGCCAGCGTGAGGCCGTGGTCCCCAGGGTGTTGCGGCGTGCCATCACGCCGGAGACCGCGGCGTCCCTCACGGAGATCATGGAAGCCGTTGTCGAGCGAGGGACAGGGAAGAAGCTCGCGGAGGTCGAGGGCTACACCGTCGCGGGCAAGACGGGCACGGCATCCAAGCTCGTCAACGGGCGGTACTCGAAGGTCGACTACAACGCGTCGTTCGTCGGCTTCGTGCCCTCGCGCGACCCCGCGCTCGTGATCGTCGTCGTCATCGACTCCCCACACGCGAAGGGCTACTACGGCGGGACGGTCTCCGCGCCCATCTTCTCGCGCATCGCCGAGGCATCGCTGCGCCACCTGGGCATCGGACCGACGCTGAACCCGCCGTCCCCGGTGATGGTCGCCGACCACGAGGGGGGCGACAACGAGGGCGCGAGACCGCAGCCGGCCGGCGGATCGGTGGTGCCCGTCCTCGCGACCGACCCCATGCCCGACGGCCTGATGCCGGATCTGCGGGGCCTCAGCGCGAGGAAAGCGCTGCGTGTGGCCACGCGCGCGGGCCTGATCGCACGCCTGGAGGGGAGCGGCTTCGTCACCGAACAGTCGCCCGCTGCCGGCACGCCGCTCGGATCCGACGAGGTCTGCGAATTGACGCTTCGCCGCACCTTCACGATATCGCCGGGAGGTGACACGCCATGACGCTCGGCGAACTGCTGAGCGACGTGCGCCTGCACGAACCGTCGCTCCTGGTCGAGGGATCGCTCGGCGCGACCGCGGCCGCGCCTGTCACGGCCGTGACGTGGGACTCCCGCCAGAGCAGCCCCGGTTCGGTGTTCGTGGCGCTCCGTGGTCTCCGGGCCGACGGCGGCGCCTTCGTTCGCGATGCCGTCACCCGGGGCGCCGTGGCCGTCGTGTCGGAGGCTCCGCCTCCAGCAGGGCTGGAGGTGCCGTGGTTGACGGTCGCCGACGCGCGCCTGGCGCTCGCGGTGCTGGCGGCGGCCATCGAAGGCCGCCCGAGCGAAGCCCTGACGCTCGTCGGCATCACCGGCACCAACGGCAAGACAACGACCTCGTATCTGCTCGCCTCCATTTTCGAGGCGGCCGGCGTCGTCTGCGGCCGGATCGGCACCGTCGGCCATCGGATCGGCGGCCGCGAGATCGAGACCGCCCGCACGACGCCAGAGGCGCCCGAGCTCCAGCGGCTGCTGCGGGACATGGTGTCGGCGGGCTGCGGCGCCTGCGTCATGGAAGTGTCGTCTCACGCGCTCGCCCTGCGGCGCGCGGATCACCTGCATTTCGCCGCCGCCATCTTTACCAACCTCACGCGCGATCATCTCGACTTCCACGGCGACATGGAGCAGTACTTCGTCGCGAAGCGACGGCTGTTCGAGCTCCTGCCGGACGCCGGTGCCGGCATCACGAATCTCGACGATCGACGCGGCGCGGAGTTCGCGGCCGCCACACGCCGGCCGGTCACGTACGCGATCGATGCCGCCGCGGACGTCCGTCCCGGGCCGCTCACGTTCTCACTCGACGGGCTCTCCTTCGACGTCCGGACGCCGCGAGGCTCGCTCCGGCTCCGCTCGAAGCTGGTCGGCCGACCCAACGCCTACAACATCCTGGCGGCGGTGGCGGCCGCGGTGTCGCTCGACGTGCCGTTCGGCGCGATCGAAGCCGGCATCGCGGAGCTGACCGATGTCCCCGGCCGTTTCCAGGTCGTCTCGGATCGCGCCGACGAAGTACGGGTGGTCGTGGACTATGCGCACACCGACGATGCACTGAAGAACCTGCTCGAGACGGCGCGTCCGCTCGCCACGGGCCGGATCATCACGGTCTTCGGCTGCGGCGGGGACCGCGACAAGTCGAAGCGCCCCTTGATGGGCGCGGTGGCGGCCAGGCTGAGCGATCTGGTGATTGTGACCTCCGACAATCCCCGGTCCGAGGATCCCGAACAGATCATCGAAGACATCAAGCGCGGCATCGTCATGCCCGCGGATCGGATGCCGCCGCGCGGGCAGGGCGGTCCGAAGGCCACGGCGTGCCTGGCGATCACCGACCGCAAGGCGGCAATCGAACGCGCCGTCCGCGACGCACGCCCCGGCGATCTGGTGCTGATTGCCGGCAAGGGCCACGAGAAGTATCAGGCCGTCGGCGACACCGTCACGCCGTTCGACGACGTCGAGGTGGCCCGCGCGATGCTGGCGCGCCGCCGCTCGCGCTCGAAAGTGTCGTAGGCGTGGCGGGAGTGCGACTGACGCTGGGAGACGTCGCGGCGGCCGCAGGCGGACAGATCGTCTCGGGCGACCCGGCGCAGACAGTGGGCGGCATTTCGATCGACTCGCGATCGGTCGCGCCGGGCGACCTGTTCGTGGCGATTCGAGGCGAACGGTTCGACGGGCACCGCTTCGTAGACGCCGCGGTCGCGAAGGGAGCCGCCGCTGTCCTGACCGCCGAGACGGATGCGGGGAGCGGCGGGACGGGGCCCGGTGCGGCGCCCGCGGTCATTCGCGTGGCGGACACGACGCGGGCGCTGCAGGACATGGCCCGCGAGGTCAGGCGCCGATCGGGCGCGAAGGTGGTGGCCATCACCGGCAGCGCGGGCAAGACGACGACGAAGGAGATCGCGGCCAGCTTTCTGTCGGCACGGTACCGGGTCTATCGGAACAGGGGCAACTTGAACAACCACATCGGCCTGCCGCTCTCGCTGCTCGATTTGCGATCCGGGCCGGAGGTGGCGGTCGTGGAGCTCGGCATGAACCATCCCGGTGAGATCCGGACGCTCGTGGGCATTGCCGAGCCGGACGTCCGGGTGTGGACGAATGTGGGCGACGCGCACATGGGCTACTTCGAATCGAGCGAGGCCATCGCCGACGCGAAGGCGGAGATCCTGGAGCAGGAGCGTGCCGGCGACGTGCTCGTCGCCAATGCGGACGACGCGCGCATCATGGCCAGAGTTACGTCGTTTGCCGGGCGCGTGCTGACATTCGGGATCGACGCGGAGGCGGACGTCCGCGCGACGGCGGTCATCGTCCGGGGGCTCGAGGGCACATCCGCGCAGGTGAGGACGCCGGCCGGCTCGTTCGAACTGAAGACGCCGCTGCTCGGGATGGGCAACCTCGCGAACGTGCTGGCGGCCACGGCCGTCGCCGTGGACGCCGGCATTCCACTGGCGGCCGTGGCCGCGGCCTCGGCGCACCTCTCGCCCTCACCCCGCCGCGGAGAAGTCCTGCGGCTGCCCGGGGGCCTGACGCTCATTGACGACTCCTACAACTCCAGCCCCTCGGCGCTGCGCCGGGCGCTCGACGCCCTGGCGGCCGCGACAGGGAGTGCGCGCAAGGTGGCGGTCCTCGGCGAGATGCTCGAGCTCGGCGCCCACGCCGCGCGCCTGCACGCAGAGTCAGGCGCGGCCGCGGCCGCCGCGGGGCTGCAGCTGCTCGTGACGGTTGGCGGCACGTCGGCCCGCGTGATGGCCGACGCGGCGGTCGCGGCCGGCATGCCGGACGGCTCGGTCGTGCACGTCGAAACGAAGGCGGAAGCGGCGGACGTGGCCGCCGCGCGCACGCGACCTGGCGACCTCGTGCTCGTCAAGGGCTCACGCGGCATCGGCACGGACGCGGTCGTGGATCGCCTCAAGGCGGAGTTCGCCTGATGCTGTTCCACCTGCTCTACCCGCTGCACCGCGAGATTGCCGTCCTGAACGTCTTCCGGTACATCACGTTCCGCACGGCGGGCGCCAGCCTGACGGCGCTCGTCATCGGCCTGTTCGTCGGACCGTTGATGATCCGCAAGCTGCGGGAGTTCCAGATCGGCCAGGTCGTGCGGCAGGACGGGCCGGCCACGCATCGCACCAAGGCCGGGACCCCGACGATGGGCGGGCTGCTCATTCTGACCTCGGCGCTGCTGCCCACGCTGCTCTGGGCCGACCTGACCAACCCGTTCATCTGGATTGCCGTGCTCGCCACCGCCGCCTTCGGGGCGATCGGCTTCGCGGACGACTATCTCAAGGTCGTCCGCCGGTCTCATCACGGGCTGCTCCCGCGCTACAAGATGGGCTGGCAGGTGATCGTGGCGATCGCCGTCGGTCTGGCGCTGCTCGTGCTCGAAGCGCAGGAGCCCTCGCTCTACAGCACGCGGCTGATCTTTCCCTTCTTCAAGCGCGTGATTCCCGACCTGGGCTGGTTCTACGCCGCTTTCGCCGTGCTCGTGCTCGTCGGATCCACGAACGCGGTGAACCTGACCGACGGTCTAGACGGGCTCGCCATCAGCGTCTTCGCGGTGGCCGCGGCCGCCTTCACCGCGCTCGCGTATCTCTCGACCCATGCGGAGCTCGCTCGCTACCTGCAACTGGTCAAGCTCAACTCCGCCGAGGCGGAGCTGACGATCTTCTGCGGCTCGCTGGTCGGCGCGAGCCTCGGCTTCCTCTGGTGGAACTCGTACCCGGCGGACATCTTCATGGGGGACGTGGGCTCGCTGGGGCTGGGCGGTGCGCTCGGGGTCGTGGCGCTTCTCATCAAACAGGAGTTCCTGCTCGTCATCGTCGGGGGCGTCTTCGTGGTCGAGGCGCTCTCGGTGATCGTCCAGGTCGTGTCGTTCAAGACCACCGGCCGGCGGGTGTTCAGGATGGCGCCCATCCATCACCACTTCGAGCTGATCGGGTGGAGCGAGCCCAAGGTGATCACCCGGTTCGTGATCGTCGCGATCATCTTCGCGCTGTTCAGTTTGACGACGTTGAAGCTGCGATGACGAGCCACCGCACGTTCTCCGTCGCCGGCAAGCGCGTCATCGTCGTGGGGGCGGCGCGCAGCGGCGTGGCGGCCGCGGAGCTCCTGGTGCGCAAAGGGGCGAGCGTGACGCTGACCGATCTGCGCGAGAGCATCGAGGACGAGGAACGCCTGCGCGCGGCCGGCGTGGACCTGGAGCTCGGAGGGCATCACGAAGGCACGCTCACACGGGCCGATCTCGTCGTGGTGAGCCCGGGGGTGCCCCTGCGGCAGCCGGCGATCGACGCGGCGCGGCGCGCCGGCATCGAGGTCATGGGGGAGCTGGAGCTCGCGTCGCGGTGGCTCCGCGGGCGGGTCGTCGCGATTACCGGGACGAAAGGGAAGTCCACGACCACGACCCTGGCGGGACGCATGCTCGAGGCCGCCGGGCTTCGCGTGATCGTCGGGGGCAACATCGGCGTCGCGCTGAGCGCGCAGGTGGAGGCGTCCACCGAGGACACCATCCATGTGGTCGAAGCCAGCAGTTTTCAGCTGGAGTCCACCGTGACGTTCAAGCCGTGGATCGCCGTGCTGCTGAATCTGTCGCCCGACCACCTGGATCGGCATGCGGGGCTGGACGAGTACGCGTCGGCCAAGGCGCGCATCTTCGCCAATCAGACGCCCGACGACTGGGCGGTCCTGAACGCGGATGATCCGGCGTCGATCGCGGCGGCCGGCCCGGTGCGCGCGCGGCAGGTGCGTTTCTCGATGGACGGCTCGCTGCCGGAAGGCGTCGTGATCGAAGGAGACGCCATCGTGCGCCGCACGGACGCCGGTGCGGAGCGGCTCGTCCCGCTGGCCTCGATCCGTCTGATCGGACGCCACCTGGTCGCCGACGTGATGGCCGCCGCCGCGGTGGCCTCACTGGCCGGCGTGGACCCCGCCTCGATGACCCGGGCGGTCGAGGGGTTCACCGGGCTCGAGCATGCCCTGGAACCGGCCGGAGAGATCGGCGGTGTGCGATTCGTGAACGACTCGAAGGCCACCAACGTCGAGGCGGCGCGGCGCGCCGTCGAAAGCTTCGGCGACGGGCTGGTCGTGATTCTCGGCGGCGTGTTCAAGGGGGGCGACCTCCGCGATCTCATCGAGCCGCTGCGCGCGCGGAGGGCGACCGTCGTGGCGATCGGGGAGGCGCGCTCGCTGGTCGCCGAGGCGCTCCGCACGGAGGTCACGGTGCACGAGGCCGCCGACATGTCGGCCGCCGTGCGGACGGCGTTCGCATCGGCCGGCCCTGGCGGCACGGTGGTGCTCGCGCCGGCGTGCGCAAGCTTCGACATGTTCCGGGACTACGCCCACCGCGGGCGCGTGTTCAAGCAGGAAGTCATGCGGCTCCAGGAGGAATGGAACGTCACACGTGAGCAGTGAGCAGTCATCAGTCCGGCTGGTGCGGTGAAGAACCGTCCGCTGGGAACGCAGGCTGCCCCGGTCTGCGAGGGTGGTGTCTCAGCCCACCGTCGGGCTGATGACTGCTGACTGCTCACGGTGACGACGTCCCGCACGCGGGGCTGCCGCGGCGCGGTGCGTGCCGGAGGCGACTCGTCCCGTGCGCGCGATCGCCCGGTTGGTGTCTGCCGCTCAGGATGGTGTGTCGGCTCGGCGGCGGGGAATCTTTAGGCTTCTTTTCAGACAACGTATGGCTCGAAAACTCAAGTCCGACTGGCTGCTGTTCACGGCCACGCTGCTGCTCGTGAGCATCAGCGTCGTCATGGTCTACAGCGCCTCGGCGGTGGTGGCGCTCGAGAAGAACCACGATCCCTATCTGTATCTGGTCAAGCAGACGACGTGGGCGCTGCTCGGGTTCGGGCTCGTGGCAATCGTCATGCGCATCGACTACCGGAGCTACCGGGAGCCGTCCGTCATCTGGACCGGTGTCGGGCTGGTCGGACTGGCGCTGGTCGCGGTGCTCTTCAGCCGGCCGATCAACGGTGCGAGCCGGTGGCTCGGGGTCGGCCCCCTCGGGATGCAGCCGTCGGAGCTCGCGAAGATCGTCGTCATCATCTTCACGGCGGCCATCCTGGAGCGACGGATGGACCGGGTGACGGACTCGCCGACGGCGCTGCTGCCGATCGGCGTCGTGGTCGGGGCGCTCGTCGCGCTCATCCTCGCGGAGCCGGATCTCGGCACCGCCGTGTCGGTCCTGGTGATTGCGGCGGTGATGGTGTTCACGGCCGGCATCGGCTACCGGTACGTCGTCACGCTGGTGCTGGCCGCGCTGCCGGCACTCTACCTGGTCGTGGTGAGCTCGCCGTACAGGCTCCGTCGCTTCCAGCACTTTCTGGATCCCTGGGCCGATCCCCTCCACGGGGGCTACCAGATGATCCAGTCGATGATTGCCGTCGGGACGGGCGGCGTGTTCGGGCGGGGGCTGATGGCCGGTGTGCAGAAGCTGTTCTTCCTGCCCGAGCCGCACAACGATTTCATCTACTCGGTGATCGCGGAGGAGCTCGGGCTGATCGGCGCCACCGTCGTGCTCGCGTGCTTCTGCGTGATCACGTGGCGCGGTCTGCGCACCGCTGTGCGCGCGCCCGATCGGTTCGGCGCTTTTCTGGCGATCGGTCTGACGACCATGGTCGCGTTCCAGGCGTTTTTCAACATCAGCGTGGTCCTCGGCCTCGTGCCGCCCAAGGGCATTCCGCTGCCATTCGTCAGCTATGGCGGATCGTCGCTGCTCATCAACCTCGTCGGCATGGGCATCCTGCTGAACGTATCGCAGCACGCCTCCTCGACCCATGTCGTGACCACCGCGATGACGGCGCCTGATGCATGAAGCCGCTCCGCGTGGTCATCGCCGGCGGCGGGACGGGCGGTCACCTGTATCCGGGGATCGCCGTCGCGAGGGAGCTGCTCCGGCGCGACCCGAAAGCCATCGTCACGTTTGCCGGCACGGCCAGGGGGATCGAAGGGCGGGTCGTCCCGAGGGAGGGCTTCGAGCTCGATCTGCTGCGGAGCGCCGGGCTGAAAGGCATGTCGGTGATGGCGCGGCTGCGCGGCCTGTTGCTGCTGCCCCTGAGCGCGCTCGACGCCGTGCGGATCCTGTGGCGGCGCGGACCGGATCTGGTGATCGGGGTGGGCGGCTACAGCTCGGGCCCCGTCGTGCTGGCGGCGGCGCTCGGCCGCATTCCGACCCTGCTCCTCGAGCAGAACGCGGTGCCCGGGCTGACCAATCGTCTGCTGGCCCGGGTCGTGAGCGCGGCGGCGGTGACGTTCGACTCGACGGTCTCGTACTTCGGAAGGAGGGCATTTGTCGCAGGCAATCCCGTTCGTCCCGAGTTTCTGGCCGAGCACCTGTCTCCGTCCGTGCGGCCCCCTGGGCCGCCGAGGATTCTGATCTTTGGCGGCTCCCAGGGCTCGCACGCGATCAACGTGGCCATGGTGGAGGCGGCGCCGCACCTGGCAGCCGGCACTGGCGGGATGGCACTCACGCATCAGACAGGAGAACGCGACCTTGAGCTCGTCAGCGACGGGTACAGCCGGGCGGGGATCGCTGCCCGCGTGGAGCCGTTCCTGTTCGCCATGGACAGCGAAATGAGACAGGCCGATCTCGTAGTCTGCCGTGCGGGCGCCACCACGCTGGCCGAGCTCACGGCGTCGGGCAGACCCGCGCTGCTGGTACCGCTGCCGACAGCGGCCGACGACCACCAGCGCATGAACGCGGACGTACTGGCGGCGTCCGGCGCCGCGGAAGTCATCGAGCAGCGCCGGATGACGGGCGCCCTGCTCGCCGAACGCATCATCGCGCTGGTCGGCGACCCGGCGCGGCTGGCGGCGATGTCGCTCGCGGCACGACGCATGGCGCGACCGGACGCCGCGATGGTGATCGCCGACCGGGCGTTTCAACTCGCGGCGAGAGGCTGACCGGGTGCTCGGACGCACGCGCAGGATTCACTTCGTCGGCGTCGGAGGGATCGGGATGAGCGGCATCGCCGAGCTGCTGGCGAATCTCGGCTACGACGTCTCGGGGTCCGACGCGAAGGCGTCGGAGGTGACCGACCGGCTGGCCTCCCTCGGCGTCCGCGTGCGGATTGGCCACGACCCCGCGATGGTCGGCGCCGCGGATGTCGTCGTGGTGTCGTCGGCCATCACGGGCGACAACCCGGAGGTCAGGGAGGCGCGCCGCCGCGGCGTTCCGGTGATCCCGCGGGCGGAGATGCTCGCGGAGCTGATGCGGCTGCGCTACGGGATCGCAATCGCGGGCACGCACGGCAAGACGACGACCACGTCGATGATTGCGCTCGTGTTCGAGCGGGCGGGGCTCGATCCCACGGCCGTCATCGGCGGACGGCTGAGCGCATTCGGCAGCAACGCGCGGCTCGGGCGCGGGGAGTTCATGGTCGCGGAGGCGGATGAGAGCGACCGATCGTTTCTGAAGCTCACACCCGCGATCGCCGTCGTGACGAACATCGATCGCGAGCACATGGAGAGCTATGGCGACTGGGCAAGCCTCCAGCAGGCGTTCGCGGATTTCGCCAACAAAGTGCCGTTCTACGGCGCGGTGGTCGCCTGCGCGGACGACGGGCCGGTACGCGAGCTGCTGCCGAGGCTGACGCGGAGGGTGATCACCTACGCCTTGGCCGATCGCCCCGCCGACATCGTCGGCCGCGGCATGGCGCTGGAGGCATTCGGATCGACCTGCGTCGTGGTGCAGCGGCAGGGGGACGCGGATGTCGAGCTGGGAACCCTGCGCCTGCGCGTGCCGGGGCGGCACAACCTGCTGAACGCCCTCGGGACCGTGGCGGTCTCCCTCGAAGCGGGCGTCCCGTTCGCGCAGATTGCCGCGGCGCTCGGCGAGTTCCAGGGGGCGGAGCGGCGGTTCCAGAAGCGGGGTGAAGCCAGGGGCGTGATGGTCGTGGACGACTACGGGCACCACCCGACCGAGATTACGGCCGTGATCGCCGCCGCCCGGGCAGGGATCGATCGACGTGTGGTGGTGGTGTTCCAGCCGCATCGGTACACGAGAACCCGGATGCTGATGCGCGAGTTCGGAGAGGCGCTGGCAGGCGCGGACGAAGTGGTGCTGACCGACATCTACGCGGCTGGCGAGCCGCCGATTACCGGGGTGACGGTCGAGGCACTCGCCGACGCGGTGCGTACCCTGGCACACGGGCCGGTCCACATCGTCAAGGCCGTGGACGATCTGCCGCTGGCGGTGTCGGCCATCGCGCGTCGCGGGGATCTCGTCGTGACGCTCGGGGCGGGATCGATCGGGACGGCGGCCGACCGGATTCTCAAAGCCCTGGGCGAGACGGCCGCGGCGGGGGAGCCGGCATGACCGTGAAGGCACGGGCCGAGAAGAATTTCCGCCGGTCCTCCGCGAAGCCGGGCCGCGCGAAGACGAAACGGCGATGGGTGTCGTGGCGCCTGGTGCGGATGCTGGCCACGACGACGGTCGTGGTCTACGCGGGCTTCCGCGCGTTCGACCTGGTCGTGAGCGCGTCGAGCCTGCAGGTGCGCCACATCAACGTCCACGGCAATGCGCGCGTGTCGGCCGGAGAAGTCCAGGCACTGGTGGACGGCCTGCGGGGCGCGAGCATCCTGACGACGGACCTCGAGGCCCACCGGCGCAGGCTGCTGCAGTCGCCGTGGGTCGCCGATGCGGCCCTGCGGCGCGTGCTGCCCTCGACGGTAGACGTGTTCGTGCGCGAGCGGCTGCCGATGGGCCTGTCGCGGCTGGGGCAGCAGCTCTATCTCGTGGATCGGCAGGGCGTCGTGATCGACGAGTTCGGCCCGCACTACAGCGAGTTCAACCTGCCGATCGTGGACGGCCTGGTGCGGGGGAGCGGGGGTGACTCGGCGCTCGACCAGCCGCGCGCCGAGATGGCCGCGCGGGTGATGGATGCGCTCGCCGAGCGGAAGGAGCTCTCCGAGCGCGTCTCGGAGATCGACGTCAGCGATCTGCGCGACGTCGTGGTGATCCTCGATGGAGAGACCGCGCAGCTGCACCTGGGCGACGACCACTTCGTGACCCGCCTGCAGTCGTACGTGGACCTCGCCCCCACGCTGCGGGAGCGGGTTGACCCGATCGACTCGGTGGATCTGCGGTTCGACGATCGCGTCTACGTGCGGCCGGGAGCGCCGGACCGGAAGACATCGGGCGGACGGCGGTAGGTCGGGAATGCGGCGGCATCGAGAAGGCGCGGGCCATCTGGCCCGCAGGAAAGAGGGGCACCCTGGTGGGACGTAAGAATCGATACCTGGTCGGGCTGGACGTCGGAACGTCGAAGATCTCCGCGATCGTCGGGGAGATGACCGACGACGGCGGCCTCGACATCATCGGGATCGGGCTCGCCGATTCGAGGGGCATCCGCCGGGGCGTGGTGGTCAACCTGGAGACCGCGGTTGAATCGATCAAGAAGGCGATCGACGAAGCGGAGCTGACCGCGGGGGTCGAGATCGACTCGGTGCACCTCGGCCTGTCGTGCGCCCATGTGAAGGCCTTCAACAGCCGGGGAGTCGTCGCGGTCGCCGGCAAGAATCGCGAGATCACGCGCGAGGACGTGCGGCGCGCGATCGACGCCGCCAAGGCGGTGGCGCTCCCGACCGGTCGCGAGATTCTGCACGTCCTTCCGCAGGACTTCGTCGTGGACGAGCAGGACGGGATTGGCGCGCCCGTCGGCATGACCGGCACGCGGCTCGAGGTCAACGTCCATGTGGTGACCGGCAGCGCGTCCTCGACCCAGAACATCGTCGCCTGCGTCAACCGGGCCGGTGTCTCGGTGACCGAAACCGTGCTGGAGCAGCTGGCCGCCAGCGAGTCGGTGCTCACGCAGGACGAGAAAGAGCTCGGCGTGGCCCTCGTCGATATCGGAGGCGGGACCACCGATTTTGCCATCTTCGAGCGCGGCAGCCTCTGGCACACCGGGGTCGTCGCCGTCGGCGGCGACCACTTCACCAACGACATCGCGGTCGGACTCCGAACGCCGATCCCGGACGCCGAGAAGATCAAGCGCCGGTGCGGGTGCGCGCTCTCGGCGATGGTGGACGAGGACGAAACGATGGAAGTGGCGAGCGTCGGCGGACGCAAGCCGCGGGTGATGGCGCGCCGAATCCTGTCGGAGATTCTCCAGCCCAGAGCGGAGGAAGTGTTCCACCTGCTCTGGGACGAGATCCGCAAGGCAGGGTTCGAGAAGTCGCTCAACTCGGGGATCGTGCTGACCGGCGGGGGGTCGATGCTCGAGGGCATGGCGGAGATTGCCGAGCAGATTTTCGACCTGCCGATCCGGCGCGGCACGCCTGCCGGTGTTGGCGGGCTCGCGGATCACGTCAACAGCCCGGCGTTCGCCACCGCCGTCGGGCTCGTGATGTATGCGCACCGGAATCGTGCGGGAGAAGCGGTCAGGCCCAGCGGCTCGGGTGCGTTCGGCCGGGCCGCAGGGCGGCTGATGACGCTGTTCAAGGATTTTCTGTGAGTCGCGGCAAGGATGCTTTCGGTTTGGGACAGGAGGGGACACATGCCTGAGGGACGTTATGGCACGGGGACGGCGACATTGATTGGTGCAGAGGACGAGATGCTGCGCCTCAGACTCGACGAAGAGGTGCGGTCGGGAGCCCGCATCAAGGTCATCGGCGTGGGTGGCGGCGGCAGTAATGCCGTCAACCGCATGGTGGCGGCCGGGCTCGGAGGGGTCGAGTTCCTGGTGGCGAATACCGACGGCCAGGCGCTGCGTCTCAACGGCGCGCCCCACAAGCTGCAGATCGGCGCGAAGCTGACGAAAGGGCTCGGCGCCGGCGCCGACCCGAACGTGGGCCGGCAGGCTGCGCTCGAGGACACCGAGAAGCTGATCGAGGCGCTGGTCGGCGCCGACATGGTGTTCGTCACAACCGGGCTGGGCGGCGGCACGGGCACCGGCGCGGCGCCGGTCATCGCGAGCCTGGCGAGCGAGCTCGGGGCGCTGACGATCGCCGTCGTGACGAAACCGTTCAAGTTCGAGGGGAAGAAGCGCCTCCTGCAGGCCGAGCGCGGCCTCGAGGAGCTGCGCGCCAGCGTCGATACCGTCATCACCATTCCCAACGACCGCCTGCTCGCGACCATCGCGCGCACGACGTCGCTGACCGACGCCTTCAGCAGCGCAGACGACGTGCTGCGGCAGGCCATTCAGGGGATCTCGGACCTGATCCTGGTGCCGGGGCTCATCAATCTCGACTTCGCCGACGTCAAGACGATCATGGCCGGGATGGGCCTGGCGATCATGGGGACGGGGTTTGCCGAAGGAGAGGGCCGCGCCATGGCGGCGGCCAACGCGGCCATTTCGAGCCCGCTGCTCGAGGACGCGTCGGTCAGGGGGGCGCGCGGCGTCATCATCAACGTGACCGGCGGGCCGGACCTGTCGCTCATCGAGGTGAGCGAGGCATCGGGCATCATCCAGGAGGCGGCGCACGAGGAGGCCAACATCATCTTCGGCGCCGTGGTCGATCCGCGGATGGAAGGCAAGGTGAAGATCTCGGTGATCGCGACTGGCTTCGACCGCCCGTCCAATCGCGCAGGAACCTCCGCCTCGCCAACCCCGGTGGACCTGCAGTCGTACTCGGCGTGGAAGCAGGAAGTGCCCGACCGCATCGCCGTCAACGGGGGGCGATCGATCTTCGTCAGACGTAATGGGCTGGACCTGCCTCCGGTCATCGGCAACGGGTCAGCGCAGCCCGCCGAGTCGTCCGGACCCGGAGCGGAGTTCGAGCCGGCTGCGCTGGATGTGCCGGCCTTTCTGCGACGCCAGGCGGACTGAGCCGGGGATCGGTCGGCGGCGTCGAGGGCGACGTCGCCTCGACCCGGCGAGTCCGGCGAACGCCGGGACGCTCGAGTTGGCGGCCTGGCGCTGGCGTGGCCGTGCGCGGCGGCTGGGCGGGCGCGTGATAGAGTAGGAAAATCCACGGCAGGCGGGTCGGGCGGCGTCTGAAGACGCCACCCCGCACGGCGCAGGCCGTTCCGGCGTTTTCCTGCGGCGATTGCTGCCGCCCTCCGCACGTCCGGCCCGGCATATCAATGAAGAACTGGCAGAACCGCGAACGCGCGCGCGACGTGCTCGCGCGCGAAGTCGGCTACGTGCGGAAAGCGCACGGCGGGCGGCTTCGCGTGGCGCTGATTTTCCCGAACACCTACTTCGTGGGCATGTCGAGCCTCGGGTTCCAGACGGTCTACCGTCTGTTCAACGATCTCGAGGATGTCGTCTGCGA
>JANPJN010000238.1:0-3520 GCA_031425515.1 Acidobacteriota bacterium
TGAAGGACGCACTGCCCGTGCAGGTCAGGGCGCTCGTCGAACGGCAGGCCGTTCAGGTCCGCGCGGCGCACGATCAGGTGCGCGCGATGGAGAAGTCCTCGGCCCGCTGATCTCGTGACGGGGTCATCCTGACGATCATCAGACCATGAGCCATGCGTGAAGCCGATGCCCGAACGCTGGCTGCCCTGCGCAAATGGAGCGTGCTGCTCGACAGCGCGTTCCGAGTGCCCGGGACCAGCCTGACGTTCGGGCTCGATCCGCTGCTGGGGCTCATCCCTGGCATTGGCGATCTCGCGGCGCCGGCTTTTACCGCGCTGCTGCTCCTGCACGCCGTGCGGATGCGCATTCCGAAGATCATCCAGCTCCGCATGCTCCTGAACGCCGCGATCGATCTGGCCATCGGGCTCGTGCCGCTCGTCGGGGATCTGTTCGACGCCGGGTGGAAGGCCAACGTCCGGAACCTTGCGCTGCTCGAGCGCTATGCCCGGCCCGGCACAAAGCCCGGCCCGGGAGACTGGGCGTTCGTGCTCGTCGTGCTCGCGCTGCTCGCCCTGGCGGCGCTCATGCCCATTCTCTTCCTGGCCTGGCTGCTCTCGCGCGTTGCCGCGTTCTAACGCGATCGAAATGGTCGGCGGACTCGACGGCCGCGCCAGGAAGTTCGAACAGAGAGGTTACTCGCCGAGGAGCTCGCCGATCGGCTGCAGGTCTTCGACGTGATCGCAGATCGCCTTGAGCATCATCAGCATCGGCACGGCGAGCACCGTGCCCCAGAGCCCCCAGATCCAGCTCCAGAACAGCAGGCCCACGAAAATCGCCACGGGGTTCATCTGCGCGGCGCGGCCCATCAGCATCGGCGTCAGCAGAAAGCCCTCGAGGCTGGTGATGACGAACGTCGTCCCGCAGACATACGCCGTCCGCAGGAGGTCGTCGAACTGCATGAACGCCACGACCCCGAGGGCGCTCGTGACGATCACCGGGCCGACGTACGGGATGGAATTGAAGACGCCCGCCAGGATCCCCCAGACCAGATACTGTTCGATGCCGAACCACCAGAGCGCCGCTCCGGTGACGACCGCGACGATGGAGCTCGTGAGGACCTGGACGCGCATGAAGCTGGCAATCTGCAGGTTGATGTCGTCCAGGATCTGCACCGTAATCTTCTTCTGCGACAGCGTCGGGCCCGCGATCTTGACGACCTTCCGCTTGTAGAGATCCCCGGTGACGAGGAAGAAGTAGACCAGGAACAGGACGAGCACGAACTGTCCCGCGAACCCGATCAACCCCACCCCGCCCGACCACAGGTAGTCGCTCGCCCGGAAGGCCGGCGAGACGACTTCCACCTTCTGGACGCCGGTCTGCTCCTTGACTCGCCGCGCCATCTCCTGCTCCGCGGCGGTCGGCGCCGCGGCTTCCTGTGCGGCCTTGTCGATCTCCGTCGCCGCTTTCTGGACCTGCTGGAGCGCGCCGCCCTGCGCGTGCCGGTTCGCCCGCAGGCGATCGCGTACCCGCTGCGCCGCGGGGGGCACGTTGGCGACAATCGCCATCGCCTGGTCCGTCAGTGTGTAGACCCCGAGGCCGAGGGCGCCCACCAGGAGCGATACGGCGACGGCCGCGCCGATGCTGCGCGCGATGCGCGCACGTTCGAGCCCGCGAACGAGCGGGGCAAGCCCGTAGCTGATGAGCACGCCGAGCACGATCGGCACGAGCACCGACTGGGCGTACTGCAGCATCAGCACGACCGCGATCACGGTCAGGACGTTCAGCGTCAGGCCGCTGATGCCGATGGCGTCTTCCTGGATGAATGCGACGGGCGCGCCCGGGGGAGTGTCGGCCTTCGCGAGGACCTCGCCGGTGGTCGCGGAGGGCAGCACCGGAGAGGATGAATCTTCGCTCATGGAATGTATCGACCGGCGCGATTGTACCGCAGTACATTGGGCCGGCCGGCGTGCCCGCATGGATGTCTCCGACTTCGATTTCGTTCTGCCGGATGAGCTCGTCGCACAGGAGGCCGCGCCGCGCGGCGAGTCGCGCCTGCTCGTGCTCGACCGTGCGCGCACCGCCCTGCGACACGCGGCGATTGCCGATCTGCCGTCGGTGCTCGCACCCGGCGACCTGCTCGTCGTCAACAACACGCGGGTGTTTGCCGCCCGCCTGCTCGGCCGGCGTGTCCCGAGCGGCGGCGCCGTCGAGTGCTTCCTGCTTGGCCCCGGTGCCCAATCGCCGGGCGGTGAGGACCGCGGCGACCGTGACCCCGGAACCCCGAACGGCCCGGCGCCTTCGCTTCCCAGCCCCGCGTCGCTGACGGCCGGAACCCGACAACTCGACCCACGAACCGGGAATTTTGACGCCCTGATGCACCCCGGTCAGAAGCTCAAGCCCGGGGCGCGCGTGCGCTTCGAGGGAGACGCGGGTGTGCTGCTCGGAGAGGTCGTCGGCCGCGGCAGCTACGGCCGTCGCACCATCCGGCTGTGGACCGAGGACGATGCGCCGGTGGAGGCGCGGGTGGATGCCCTTGGCCACATGCCACTACCGCCGTACATCCGTCGCCCGGACACGCTGGCGGATCGCGATCGCTATCAGACCGTCTACGCCAGTGTGCGCGGATCCATCGCCGCTCCCACCGCGGGCCTGCACTTCACGCCCGAGATTCTTGCCGCGCTGGATCGCCGCGGGATCCAGCGCGCCGAGATCACGCTGCACGTCGGCTATGGCACGTTCAAGCCGATCCGCGTGAGCCGCGTCGAAGATCACCGCGTCGATCCCGAGGCGTACGACATCAGCGCCGAGGCTGCCGGCGCCATCGCGCGCGCGAAGCGGGAGGGGCGGAACGTCATCGCCGTCGGTACGACGACCACCCGGGCGCTCGAGGATGCCGCCATACGGGGAGGCGGCCAGGTGCTCCCCGGCGCGGCGCTCGCCACGGCTTTCCTCTACCCGGGCCACGCCTTCCAGGTGATCGACGGGCTGCTCACCAATTTCCATCTGCCCGCCTCGTCTCTTCTCATGCTCGTCGCCGCCTTCGCCGGCCGCGAGCGCGTGCTCGCGGCGTACGCGGAGGCCGTCTCGAGGCGCTACCGCTTCTACAGCTACGGCGACGCCATGCTGCTCCTGTGAACCCCGTAGAACCCCCTAGCACCCGGAACCCCGTAGAACCTCGCAGAACCGAACCGAGTAGAACCTTGTAGAACCATGGAAGTGAAATTGAGCTACGACGACTTCGATCTGTCCGATGTGCGGACGTATCCGCTGGCCTCGCGTGTGAGCAAGGCGAATGCGGCGGACTTCGCCGTGCCGTGCCGGCCGGGCGGGGGCGTGGGCGCCTTCGTGGCATCGCTGCCGTCGATTCTCGGGGGGGCCGATTTCAAGGCGGTCGTCGCCGCCGTGCGCCGGGCGCGGGGTGAGGAGCGGGGGATTGTCTGGGGGCTTGGCGCCCATGTCATCAAGACCGGCCTCTCGCCCGTGCTGATCGACCTCATGGAGCGCGGCTTCGTCTCGGCTCTGGCCACCAACGGCGCTGGCG
>JANPJN010000239.1:0-1959 GCA_031425515.1 Acidobacteriota bacterium
CGGAAGGCCTGCCGGAGGTTGTCGTCGAAGTCCGGGAACAGCCGCATGTCCGGCGTGATCGCGTCGAGGTTGCGCAGGTGCAGCCACTGCGACGCGAAGTTGGTGACGAGCGCCTCGGACCGCTGGTCGGCCAGCATGCGCCGCACCTGCCGCTCGAGCACGGCCGGTTCGCGCAGCGTGCCCGCGACCGCCGCGTCGAGCAGCTCCGCGTCGGGAATCGTGCTCCAGAGAAAGAAGGAGAGCCTGGAGGCGAGCTCGAGATCGGTCACCCGGTAGGCCGTGCCAGGGGGCAACCCGGCGGGGTCCTGCTCGAGGCGAAACAGAAATCGCGGGCTGACCAGCACGGCGGCGAGCGCCATCTCGATGCCCGCATCGAACCCCCCGTCCGCCCGCGCCTTGCGGTAGAGCGCCAACGGGCCCTCCAGGTCCGCATCGGTGACGGGACGCCTGTACGCCCGGCGCATCAGCGTCGCCAGGATCCGCCTCGCATACCCGTCGTCTCCATCCACGCTCTCGGTCCGCGCCGGGAAGATCTGCCGGCGGCTGGGCGTGTCGCCAGGGTCCCCGGCTGCGTACGGGCCGACGACCGAGACGGAGTAGACGGCCGGCTGGACCCTGGGATGACGGTAGGAATTGAAGTGCGCCTGGTAGGGCTGACGCGCCGTTTCCAGGAGCACCGACGGCTTCTTCAGGAAGGCCACGCCGAGCACGTGGGGGCCGGCCGTCACACGCAGGCGCGTCGCGAGATGCCTGTCGATCGTGCTCTGCGACGACTGGTCCGGCGAGACGCCCGGCTGGAGCGGCTTCACCGTGAACAGCTGCACACGCTCGCGGTCCAGCAGGAGCTCGAGCTCGTGGGGCTCGCTCAGTCCCTCCACCTGCTCGTCGCGGTCCCGCGTGAGCCGCACCTGGATGTCGTAGTCGCCGTCGAGCGGAAAGGTATACGGCACGACGGCGCCACCGCGCGTGCCAATGGGCAGCCCCTCGATGTGATCTTCCTGGGTGAGGTCGGCCTGCACGCGGATGGTATCGCCGCCGGGCGATCGGCTCGGGCGGCCGACGGCCAGCCGGCTGATTTTCTCCGCCGCCGATACGTAACGGTCCAGCAGCGTGGGAGACAGGTCCCCGACGGTCACGTTGTCGAAGCCGTAGCTGGAGTCGTCTGGCGGCAGCAGCGACGCGGCATCGACATCGAGCGCCAGCAGATCGCGAATGGCGTTCCGGTACTCGGTCCGGGTGAGGCGCCGGATCCCTGCCGTGCGGCCCGGATTCGGGTGAGCCTTCGCCGCCCGATCGATCGTCGTCTCGAGCGACGCAATGACGCGGTCGTAGGTCGCCGAGTCCGGCCGATCCTTGCCGACCGGAGGCATCTGCCGTGCCCGCAGCTTGCGGACGACTTTCTCCCAGACCTCGGGATGCCGCAGGATCGGGTCGGCGGCGATCGTATCGAGGGCGAGCTCCCCCTTCTTCTTGTCTTCGTCGTGGCAGGAGACGCAGTACTCCTCGACGAGCGTCAGGTGCCCACCCGTCGGCGGAGCGCTCGGACGCGGCGCCTGCGCCTGGACGCTGAAGGCCAAACCGGCGGCAGCGATGAGCCCCGCGAGACCGAACGACACCGCGGCTTTTCCGGGGCGGGACTTCATATGCAAGGTTCTACAAGGTTCTACGGAGTTCTGCAAGTGCTATGGGGTTCGGTTCTGCGGGTTCTGCGGGGTTCTGCAGGTGAAGTTGTCCGCGGCGTCGGTGCTGCCGGTTCCGCCGTAGACGGCCACCTGCGGGTAGGGGCAGAGCGGGCGGGTCCTCGCCACGGCGCCGTTCACGATACGCGAGGCCAGGATCCGGTCGGGCGGCGTGCCCGCTTCGACCCACTGCTCGAGCACCTGCACCATGTCGAAGCTGTTGGGCCCGTCGCCCCCTCCGCAGTGGGCCATGCCGGGCGCCATGAAGAGCCGGTAGGAG
>JANPJN010000240.1:0-2011 GCA_031425515.1 Acidobacteriota bacterium
GCAGCGGGCCTCGCATCCCGCCCCGCATGTCATCGACGCCGAGATCGCCGACGACTATTAGAGCCGGGCTCGCAGGCCCGACCACGACCCGGCTCCGCGGAGTCCGCCCGCTCGCTGGCTGCCGTGAGTCGAAGCCAGGCGCGACCTATAATGGCGGCGTCATGCCAGCCCCCACCTACCAGAACTACATCAACGGCCGCTGGGTGCCCTCGGCAACCGGCCAGACGTTCGAGAATCGCAACCCGGCCGACACCGCCGACCTGATCGGCACATTTCAGGAGTCCGGCCGGGCAGACGTCGAGGCCGCGATCGAGGCCGCCACGCTTGCCTACGACACCTGGCGCCTTGTGCCGGCCCCCGTCCGCGCGGAGATGCTCTTCCGGGCCGCGCAACTGATTGCGGATCGCAAGGAACAGTACGCCCGCGACATGACGCGCGAGATGGGGAAGGTCCTGAACGAAACCCGCGGGGACGTGCAGGAAGCCATCGACATGACGTTCTACATGGCGGGGGAGGGGCGACGGATGTACGGCCAGACCGTCCCCTCCGAGCTGCGCAACAAGTTCGCTATGTCGATCCGGCAGCCGGTCGGGGTCTGTTCGGTGATCACGCCATGGAACTTTCCGATGGCGATCCCCTCGTGGAAGATCATCCCCGCGCTCGTGTGCGGCAATACCGTCGTCTTCAAGCCCGCGTCCCAGACCCCGCTGTCGGCCGTCAATTTCGTCAAGGTCCTCGAGGACGCCGGGGTGCCCCCCGGGGTCGTCAACCTGGTCACGGGCGACGGCACGGAGGTCGGCACGCCGCTGACCACCAGCCCGGCGATCCGCGTCGTGTCCTTCACCGGATCCACCCGCGTGGGCCGCATCGTGAACGAGGCCGCGGCGCCGACCTTCAAGAAGGTCCACCTCGAGATGGGCGGCAAGAACGTCATCATCGTGATGGACGATGCGAATCTGGATCTGGCGGTGGATGGCTGCCTGTGGGGCGGGTTCGGCACGGCGGGACAACGCTGCACCGCCGCGAGCCGGGTCGTCGTCCATGCAGACGTCCACGACGCGTTCGTGAGCCGCTTCGTCGCCCGCACCCGCGCGCTCGTCGTCGGCAACGGGCTGGACGAACGGACGCAGATGGGCCCGTCGAGCAGCGAGGCGCAGTTGCAGCGCGTGATGGACTACGTCCGGATTGGTTTGCAGGAGGGGGCGACGCTGGCCTGTGGGGGGGCCAGGCTCGAGGCGGGGCCGCTGGCGGCCGGGTTCTTCCACGAGCCCACCGTGTTCACGCAGGTGACGCCCGGGATGCGCATCGCGCAGGAGGAGATTTTCGGGCCCGTGGTGTCGGTTCTGTCGTGCCGGTCGCTCGAAGAAGCCGTGGCGATCGGCAACGGCGTCGAATACGGGCTCTCGGCCTCCATCTACACGCAGGACATCAACCGGGCGTTCTCGGCCATGCGCGACCTCTACACCGGAATTTTCTACGTGAACGCCCCGACCATCGGCGCCGAAGTGCACCTGCCGTTCGGGGGCACCCGGAACACCGGTAACGGACATCGCGAAGCCGGGACCGCCGCACTGGACGTGTTTTCGGAGTGGAAATCCATCTACGTGGACTTCAGCGGCCGGCTGCAACGAGCCCAGATCGACGTCGAAAAGTCGTGATAATCTTGTTACATTCCCCGGCGTGACATGGGCGGCCCGCCGCCAAACCCTGGCAGGTACCAGATGGTGGTCCTTCTGTCCGTCGGCGTCGTGTATGTGCTCGTCTACGCCGCCGGTGGCTGGGCTCTCGGCGGCCATCCCGCGCTCCTCTCGGCGTTCGGCAACGCCGGCCTGCTGATCCCCCCGATCGCCGTCTGCGCCATCATTCTGAGCCGCCGCCGCCGGTGGGCCGGGTGTCAGCGGCTGTTCTGGGACACGTTCGGCATCGGGATGGCGTGCTGGGTCATCGGCCATGTGGGCTGGGCCTTCGAGCAGAACGTCCTCCAGCGCGAGTCCTGGGTCCAGTGGCACAC
>JANPJN010000241.1:0-6540 GCA_031425515.1 Acidobacteriota bacterium
CTGCGCCGCGGGCGTCCGCAATACCTGGCTGGAATGGACAGCGCGGATGCGGCAGGCGCCATGACATCAGCGGCACGGTTGCGACGCCGGCGTTTCGGCCGGCGCCCGGGAGCGTGTTCGCCTCGATCCGCAAACGCCGCGGGGCACACCGGCGCTTGCGGTCGAGGGCGAATACGCTCCCGCCGCGCGTCGCGCGGTCGCAACCCTGCGACCCAGACCGGCGCTGATGGTGGGACGGCAGATGCGGGGCATGCCCGGCGCGAACGTCCGTCCGACCGACCGCGGTCTGCGTGCGTTCCGGATCCGCGCTCGTCCGCGCTAGTCCGTCACATCCGTGTCCTGGATCCGGAATCGGTGTGACGCGTCCGCGTGTCACGACCGGTCCGCAACACTCCCGTCATCCGCGGACAGCCCCGCACGCAGCATCGTGGCCGCGGTGTAGATGACGACGACGATCACCAGCCATCGGACGGCGTAGATGGGCATCTGCTTGACGATGAAGGCAGCCGCGAGCACGCCTGGAATGCCCCCGATCGCCAGACCGAGCGCGGCGCGGAGGCCGTAGCGGCGCTCGCGGATGAAGCGCAGGCTGCCGACCGGCATCAAGAACGCGCACGAGCCCATCATGATCGGGAACGCGGCGGTCGGGTTCATGCCAAGCAGGCTGACGAGAATCATGCACGGCGCGTAGAGCCCGATGCCGAGCGACATCAACGCGCCCAGACCGAAGTTCACCACGATCCCGATCGCGAGCTTCGTGCCGCGGACGCCGAGCGCCTCCCCTCCGCCGGGGAAGAGGTTCAGTTGCGTCATCAGCATCAGCAGCGCCGCGCCGAGCAGTGCGGCGCCCATGCCGATCTGCACCTTCTGCCGCGGCCACGAGGACACGATCCCCGCGCCGAGCCAGGCGCCGACGACCGCCGCCGTGATGAGGGCGAACAGCGTCAGGACGTCCACCTGGACGATGGTGGTGTAGATGAAGGCCTGGACGACGGTCGGCGGCGTATGCCCGGTATTGAGCGTGCCCGGGATGTAGCGATCCGGTACCGTGCGGAGCGCCCGGAAGAGCGCCGTCGTCGTGGCAAAGGAGCCGATGCCGAGCGTGTCGAAGAAGTTCGTGACCGCCCCGATGCCGACGTGCGTCGCCGTGGGGCCGCCGCGCTCGGTGGCCACCGATTCGTCGCGTGCGGCGTCGTGGCGGAGCCCTCGCACGGCCTTCGTCCAGGCGACCACGAAGACCGCCGTGAGCACGCCAAGCGCCGACTGCAGCGCGAGAATCGGATTCAGTCCCATGCGGGTCGCTCTCCTTGGGTGAGTCGAAGGTGCCGGCACGGGATCATAACCCGTCTCAGGAAGCGCACCGGCAGCCGCCGGAACTCATGCTACGCTCAGGCAACTGTCTCATGAGGTGACTATGTTCAGACTGATGTCCGCGTGCGTGGGCGTCGTGGCGATGGCGGCAGCGGCTCCCGGAGCCGGCCAGAGCCCGGCCGCTCCACAAGGCCCCGCGGAGCTCAAGGTCGGGGATACCGCCCCCGCCTTCGCGCTCCAGGGGTCCGACGGGAAAGTACACAAGCTTTCGGATTACAAGGGCAAGACCGTCGTCCTGGCCTGGTTCCCGAAAGCCTTCACCGGTGGTTGAACGGCCGAATGCAACTCGCTCCGTGCGAGCGGGGAACTGATTCGCGGCTACGACGTCGTGCACTTCATGGCGAGTGTCGATTCGCCTGAAGACAACAAGGCCTTTGCCGAAAAAGAAAAGGCCGATTTCCCAATCCTGGCCGACCCGGACCGGAAGGCCGCCAATGCTTACGGCGTGATTCCCGCGGGGCGTCCGCCGGACCGGCAGTTCGCGTCGCGCTGGACCTTCTATATCGATCCCGCGGGAAAGATTGCCGCCATCGACAAAGAGGTCAAGCCGGCCGTCGCCGGCGAGGCGATTGTCGCGAAGCTCACCGAGCTCGGCGTGAAGAAGCGCCCGGCGAAGTAGTCGCGCACCGCTCAGATCTGCATTACAACGCTGCGCGCAGGACGACGAACCTGCGCGCGGCGTTGTTCCCGTCGCCAGGCACAATCCCTCGAACTTCCTCTGTCCACGGCGTTTGCCGGCCGGCCCCTCCCGGCACGGTGCGTGAAGGGCAGGGAGAGTGCGCCTCCGTCTCCCCGTCATTCTCGCGGCCTGTGCGACGGCCACCCTGCTGGCTGCGGCGCCGCCCGTGCTCAACGAATCGCTGATCGGCCGCCAGGTCTTCCCGCAGGCCAACTGGTGGAACAGCGATGTCAGCGGGGCGCCGGTGGACGCCCGATCGGCGGCGCTCATCGACTTCATCAGCGGCCGGACGCCCACGAACCAGACCGCCGTCCGCCGCCTGCATCCCGACTTCGGTCCGCCCCCCTACGGCATCCCCTACGTCGTCGTCTCGGGCGACCAGGCACGCGTGCCGCTGGCGTTCGTCGCGTATGGCAACGAGAGCGAGGCGGAGCACCCGGACTGCCGGGCTATCCCATCCCGTCCGAGGCGCGGACCACGCCGAACTACATCGAAGGCGGCGTCGCGGGCGGGGGCACGTCAGGAGATCGCCATCTCCTGGTGATCGATCGCGATCGGTGGCTGCTGTACGAGAGCTATGCCACGCGGTGGAACGCGGCGTCGGCGCGCTGGGAAGCCGACTCCGGCGCGGTCTTCGATCTGGCGCGCAGCGACCGCAGGCCTGACGGCTGGACGTCTGCAGATGCGGCGGGCCTGGCGGTGTTTCCAGGCCTCGTGCGATACGACGAAGCCTTCGGGGCCGCAGAGATCACGCATGCCTTCCGGGTGACGACGCGTGCCACCAACGGGTCTGTCTGGCCGGCCTCACATGCGGCGGGCAGCAACGCCGCCGCGCCGCCCATGGGAGCGCGCCTCCGGCTGAAGGCCGCGCGCGACATCTCGGGCTTTTCCCCCGAGGTGCAGCGCATCTTCCGCGCGATGAAGCGATTCGGCCTCATCGTCGCCGACAACGGCTCCGATATGTACATCAGCGGGTCGATGGATGCGCGCTGGAACAACGACGTGCTCAACCCGGCCTTCAGGGCGCTGACGGCAGACGACTTCGAGGTGGTACAGCTCGGATGGCAGGGAGGGGCCGTGCCCCGCGCGCCGTTCAATCTGCGGATTGTGCGGTAGCGGCTCAGTCGAAGGGGGTGACGGGCCGCATCGGCCCCGGCGGCGGATCGCCGGCGTAGAGGACCGCTTCGAGGAACAACCCGGCGGCCGGCGCGGCGAGGGCCGCAGGCGCGGTGGACGCGCGTCCTTCGTCCTCCAGCAGATGGGCCGCATCCGCCGCGCGCAGCTCGCCGCGGCCGCACGCCCCGAGGACGCCCACCATCCGGCGCACCATCTTCCACAGAAAGTGCGAGCCCTGAACCCGGACGAGCACGAGGGCGCCGGCTTCGACAATGTCCACGCGGTCGACGAGGACTCGCATGGACTTTTCGTCAGGGTCATCCGCCGTGAACGCCTCGAAGTTGTTCATGCCCACAAAGGAGGCGCCCGCCTCGCGCATCACGGCAACGTCGAGATTCTCTCGAATCCACCAGACATAGGGTTTGGCGAACGCCGTGCGCCGCCGGGACATCTGATAGAGGTAGGAGCGCGCCACGGCGTCGTGCCGCGCGTGGAAGCGGTGCGGCGCCCGGTCGATTGCCCGGATGTGGATGTCGGCCGGAAGCTCGTCGTTGATCTTGCGCCGGAGGGATTCCGGCGGCAGGTCGGTGTAGAGGTCGAGATGCGCCACCTGCGCGAGCGCGTGGACGCCGGCATCCGTCCGCCCTGATCCATACAGCTCAAACTCCTTGCGCGAGGACACCGTCCGCACGGCGCGATCGATTTCCCCCTGCACCGTCCGGGCGTTCTTCTGGATCTGCCAGCCGCTGTAGCGCGTGCCGGCGTATTCGATGAGCAGCTTGAATCGAGGCATGATCTGGGGATGATCTTAGCCGCAGACTGGACGGTGCCGCGTGTCCCTGCTCTTTGAGCTCTCCGCCTGGCCCTGGCTCACGCGACTGACACGCGCGACGGGTGAGCACGTCACCCTGGGGAATGTGCCCGAGGCGGAGTGGGACCGGATCGCCGCCGACGGCTTCGATCACCTGTTCCTCATGGGCGTGTGGACGCGAAGCGCCATCGGTCGTGAGCTGGCGCTGTCGCACATGGGTCTTCGCGACGACTACGACCGCGCGCTGCCGGGCTGGACACCAGACGACGTGGTGGGATCGCCGTATTGCATCCAGGCCTATGAACCGGACGTACGGATGGGCGGATGGGAAGGGCTCGCGCGCGCACGACAGGCGCTCTCGGTGCGCGGGATCAGGCTGATCCTGGACTTCGTACCGAACCACACCGCCTTCGATCATCCGTGGGTCGCCGCGCATCCGCGTCGATACGTGCTCGGGTCCGGGACCGATGTCGCGCAGTCGCCCGATGATTTCCGGGCCATCAATAGCGTCGAGGGGCGCGTGCACGTCGCCTGCGGCCGCGATCCGTACTTTCCGCCGTGGCGCGATGTCGCGCAGTTGAACTACTGCAATCCGGAGACGCGGGCGGCCATGCGGGACACGCTGGCCTCCCTCGCGGATCACTGCGACGGTGTGCGGTGCGACATGGCGATGCTTGCGCTGAACGATGTGTTTGACGGCACGTGGCGAAAGATCCTCGGCTCCGCGTACCCGCGGCTGGACGAGGAGTTCTGGCCCGTCGCCACGGCCGCCGTGCCCGGCCTTCTCTATCTCGCCGAGGTCTACTGGGATCTCGAGGAGGTGATGCTCGAGCAGGGGTTCGATCTGGCCTACGACAAGCGGCTGATCGACGCGCTGCACGGCTCCCACCCCGCAGACGATGTGCGGCGCGTGATCGGGGCGCTGCGCCCGCCGCCCGAGCGGCTCGCGCGATTCCTGGAGAATCACGATGAGCCCCGCAGCGCCGTCACGCTGTCCGGGCGGCTGCCTGCCGCCGCAGCGCTGGCGGGCACGCTGCCAGGCCTCCGCTTCATCTTCGACGGCCAGCAGGAAGGCCGCCGGCTCCGAAGTCCCGTGCAGCTGGGGCGCTGGACGGAGGAGCCGATAGATTCCGACGTGCGATCGCTGTACGGCCTGGTCCTGGCGTTCGCGCACGCCGCGCTGGCGGCCGGCGCCGAGTGGAGCCCGCTCGACGTCTGGCGCGATGGCGGCCACGCGCCCTCTCTCGTGGCGTATCGCTGGCGCTCCACCACCCATCTCGCCGTCATCGTCGTCAATCCCGGATGGGTAGCCGCGGAGGGGAGAGTCGGCGTGAGCGCGCACTTGCACGACGGCGCCGTGTTCGACTTCGAGGATGCCCTGACGGGCGTCGCGTATCGGCGGTTTCGAGCGGACCTCGAAGCCTCCGGGCTCTACGTGCGGCTGGACGGTGGTGGCGGGCACCTTTTCACCGTGCGGGCGGTGGGACCACACCAGTCGGATCTTGGGTAGAATTCGGGGATGCGAGCGATAAACGGACTGCACCACATCACGGCCATTGCCGGGCCGGCCCAGGAGAACCTTGATTTCTACGCGGGCGTGCTGGGCATGCGCCTGGTGAAGAAGAGCGTCAACCAGGATGATCCGGGTACCTATCATCTGTTCTACGCGGATGCGGAGGGCCGTCCGGGCACCGACCTGACCTTCTTTCCGTGGTCGCATCTTGCGCCGTCGCGCATGGGTCACGGCCTCGCGGTGGAAGTGGGCCTCGAGATTCCGGCCGGCAGCCTCGAATACTGGGGGGCCCGGCTGGAAAAGTATGCGGCCCGCCTCGAGCCGTCCGAGACGCGCTTTGGCACGCGCGTGCTGCCCGTCGTGGATCCGCACGGCCTTCGCCTCGCGCTTGTCGAAGCGGCGCCCGGCTTGTCGCGTCCGTTCACGCCGTGGGACGGCAGCTCCGTTGACGCCGGCCGCCAGATCCGCGGGCTGCAGGGCGCGCGCCTGTGGGAGCAGGACGAGGCGACGACCGCGGCGTTCCTGACCGGCGCGCTCGGCTTCTCGCGCCTCGGGTCCGAGGACGGCTGGACGCGATACGGGTTTGCCGATGCCGCCGGCTGTGTGGACATCCGGGAGACGCGGACGGCGCGGCCCGGCGCGTGGGGCGTGGGCAGCGTGCACCACCTGGCGTGGCGTGTGGAGGATGAGGCGCACCAGATGGCGGTGCGCGGCCAGGTGGCGGCCGCGGGCGCGGACCCGACGCCGGTCATCGATCGCTTCTGGTTCAAGTCGGTGTATTTCAGGGAGCCGGGCGCGGTGCTCTTCGAGCTGGCCACGGACGGGCCCGGCTTCGCGGTGGACGAGGATGAGGCGCACCTTGGCGAGACGCTGGTCCTGCCCCCCTGGCTCGAGGCGTCGCGCGAGCGGATTGAGTCCGTCCTCCCGCCCCTGAGAGGCCCCTCATAGGGCCAGGGGCTGGCCGTGCTCCAGCAGGTCGTTCACTTCGGCGAGCGACGGGGCGCCTGCCATCGCGCCAAACCGCGTCACGCTGACGGCCGCGGCCGCGTT
>JANPJN010000242.1:0-1842 GCA_031425515.1 Acidobacteriota bacterium
GCCGCGGAACACCTCGGCGCCGAAGCGGGCGATGTCGTAACGCGACGCGCTCATCGCCATCATCTCGATCGCACAGCAGGCCAGCCCGAAGGTGACCGGCCAGATCGACGAGCGCCGCGCCCAGTTGACCATCTTGTCAACCGTCGTCAGCAGGACGGGAATCTCGGGATCGTAATCGGACATTGTCAGTTACCAGCTCTCAGCTTTCGGCTCTCAGCTTTCGGTTACCAGCTCTCGGCTCTCAGCTTCCAGTTACCAGCTCCCAGCCTCCAGCCGCTCGTCGAGCTGTCCGATCGGGAGCACGCACGATGGCCGTCAGGCTCCCCGGTGCCCCCAGTCGAGCACGCCCTTGCGCCAGACATAAACGTAGCCGGCGAGCATGATGGCGAAGAACAGCACGAGCTGGATCAGGCCCGGCCAGCCGAGCTGCCGGAGCGCCATGGCGAAGGGATAGAGGAAGGCGACCTCGATGTCGAACAGCAGGAAGATCATCGCGACGAGGTAGAACTTCACGGGATGGCGCTCGCGGGCATCGCCGACCGGCGGCATGCCGCATTCGTACGGAGCCAGCTTTTCCGGCGTGGGCTTTTTCGGGGCGAGAAGATGTGCGCCCAGCACGTTCACAGCGCCGAAGCCCGCGCCGAGAACGAGCATCAGAAGGATCGGAACCCAGCCGTGCATGCGTCCATCTACTCCGCTTGTGAATCTTTTCTCAAGACCGCCGTAACTCACGAATGCTATCACAACCGGCATGCCGCGCCTCGACCGCGGACCGGAACCAGTGTCACAATTGGCCCATGCGCCTCGCGTGGTTCAGCCCCATGCCGCCCGTGCCGTCCGGCATCGCCGCGTGCAGCGCCGATCTCGTCTCTGCGCTCGCCTCCGATCACCAGATCGACGTCTTCGTGGATGAGCCCGTGGCGCGCCTCGCGGCGGCCGCGCGCCCGCCCCTGCCCTGGCGCTCGGCCCACGAGTTCGCGTGGCGGCATCGCGCCGAACCGTACGACCTCACGGTCTATCAGGTCGGGAACTCCTCGCATCACGACTATCTGTGGCCGTATCTCTTCCGGTACCCCGGCCTGACCGTCCTCCACGATGCGCACCTGCACCACGCCAGGGCCGCCGCGCTCCTGCGGACGAAGCGGCCCGAGGACTACCGCGCGGAATTCACGGCCGCCCATCCCGGCGTGTCTCCCGATCTCGCGGAGCTCGCGATTGCCGGCTTCGACTCGCATCTGCTCTACGACTGGCCCATGACCAGGCTCATCGTCGAGGCCTCCCGGCTGGTGGCCGTGCACGCGGCGCCGCTGGCGGTGGCGCTGAACGACGCACACCCGGGAGCCGACGTCGCCCACATCCACCTGGGCCACGGGGTCCTGCTCTCAGACGCGGATGTGGCGAGCGCAGGACGCGAGGCGCGCGCGCGCTTTGGTCTGCCGGATGGCGCCGTGGTCTTCGGCATCTTCGGAGGGCTCACGCCGGACAAGCGCGTCCCGCAGGTGCTCGAGGCCTTTCAGGCCCTGCTGCCCTACGCACCCGCGGCGCACCTGCTGCTCGCCGGAGCGCCGGCGCGCCACTACGATGTCGCCGCCGCGGTGCGGCAGTGCGGCCTCGAGTCGCGCGTGATGCTCACCGGCTATCTCGAGACCGACGCGGAGCTGACCGCCTGCATCGCCGCCTGCGACGTCGCCCTGAACCTGCGGTGGCCGACCGCGCGCGAGGTGTCGGGCCCCTGGCTGCGCGCGCTCGGCGCCGGCCGCGCGACGGTGATCATGGATCTCGCGCACCTCGCAGACGTGCCGTCGCTCGACCCGCGCTCCTGGACGCGGCACGACCGCGGGG
>JANPJN010000243.1:0-5378 GCA_031425515.1 Acidobacteriota bacterium
CTCGACGTCTCCAAGGCGCTGACCGGCGAGCTCCAGCTCGATCCGCAGCCGACCGCGCTCGGTGATGCCGTCGAACAGGCGAGAAGTGCCGTCGAGTCCGCCGCCCGTGCGAAGGGGGTGGGTCTGGAGCTCGAGATCCCCGTCCGTCCGATCGTCGTGCTGGGGGACCAGACGCGTCTGCGGCAGATCGCCTGGCATCTGCTGGCCAATGCGATCAAGTTCACGCCGCGAGGCGGCACGGTCGTCGCGGCGGTCGAGTCGCATGGCGCCTTCGCGCGGCTCGTCGTGACGGACAGCGGCCGCGGCATCGACCCGCAATTCCTGCCGCGCATCTTCGAACGCTTCACGCAGGCCGATGGTTCGGTCACCCGGGCCTCCGGCGGCCTGGGCGTCGGGTTGGCGCTCGTGCGTGAGCTCGTCGAGCTCCACGGTGGGGACGTGGAGGCGCGCAACGCCGACACCGGTCGCGGAGCCGTCCTGACGGCGCAGTTCCCGCTCCAGCCTCCCGAGCTGCTCGACCGACACGTACCGCTCCGCGCGGCCATCGCCAGGGTCGCCGCCTCCGCACCGCTCGACGGCCTGCGGGTGCTGGTCCTGGACAGCGACCCGGAGGCCCGGGAGTTGCTGACAACAATTCTCCAGCAGCGCGGCGCCTCCGTTCGAACGGCACCCACCGTGGCTGAGGCGCTCGAGGCTCTGGAGTCGTGGCGACCGGACGTGCTCGTCAGCGACAGTGCCTCGCCCGGCAAGCAGTCCTACTCACTCGTCGGGAAAATTGAGTCGCTCGACGCGGAGCGCGGCGGTAGAATTCCTGCCGTGGCGTTGACTGCGTTTGGCCGGACCGACACGCGGCTGGGACCGCTGCTCGAGGGGGTCCACCGGGATCTGCCCAAACCCATCGAGCCGGCCAGGCTGACGGCCGAGATCGCGCGGCTCGCCGGCCGGGAGCGCCGCCGGGCGCAGCGGTGAGGCTCCTGTCGCGATGATGGTGTCTCTCACACGCCGTCTGTCGGCTGGCGTCGAGCTCCAACCGGACGGCACGGCGCTCGCCCGGGTCTGGGCGCCAGATCGCCAGCGCGTCGATCTCGTCGTCGAGGGAGGCGCTGCCCAATCGCTCACCCGCGATGCCCGGGGCTGTTTCGCCGCGACCGTCACGGGACTGCGTGCCGGCACCCGCTATCACTTCAGCCTGGACGACGGGCCGCTGCGCCCGGATCCGGTGTCGCGATTCCAGCCAGACGGGCCGCACGGGCCGTCCGAAGTCATCGACCCCGCTGCGTTTCACTGGACCGACCACGGGTGGCGCGGTGTGGAGGCCGTGGGGCAGGTGTTGTACGAGATGCACGTGGGCACGTTCACGCCAGACGGCACGTGGGCGTCGGCCCAGGCGGAACTGCCGACGCTGGCGGAGCTCGGCGTCACCGTGATCGAGATGATGCCCATCGCCGATTTTCCCGGGGCGTTCGGCTGGGGGTACGACGGCGTCAATCTCTATGCGCCGACGCGGCTCTACGGGCGGCCGGACGACCTGCGGTCGTTCGTCGATCGGGCCCATGCGCTTGGCCTTGGCGTGATTCTGGACGTTGTCTACAACCACCTCGGCCCGGACGGCAACTACCTGGCGGACTTCTCTCCCGGCTACTTCACCGATCGCTACACGAATGACTGGGGCCGCGCGATCAATTTCGAGGGGCCGCCCGAGGCGCGCGCGTTTTTCGTGGAGAACGCAGGTTACTGGATCGACGAGTTCCATTTCGACGGCCTGCGCTTCGACGCAACCCAGGACGTGAAGGACGCATCACGCGAGCACGTCCTGGCCGCGATGGCGCGGCGCGCGCGCGAGGCGGCCGGCACGCGCCGGGTCTACCTGGTCGCCGAGAACGAGCCGCAGCACACGGCCATCGTGCGCGATCCGGCAGCCGGAGGGTACGGGCTCGATGCGCTGTGGAATGACGACTATCACCACACCGCAGCCGTGGCCCTCACGGGACGGCGCGAGGCGTATTACACCGACTACCGGGGATCGGTCCAGGAGCTCATCTCCTGCGCGAAGTACGGGTATCTCTACCAGGGTCAGTGGTACGCGTGGCAGAAGAAGCGCCGGGGATCACCGGGGTTCGATCTGCCACCCCACGCCTTCGTGGCGTATCTCGAAAATCACGATCAGGTCGCGAACTCGGCGTTCGGGCGGCGGCTCCACCAGCTCAGCGCTCCCGCACGGTACCGGGCGCTTACCGCTCTGACGCTGCTCGGCCCCGCGACCCCCCTGCTGTTCCAGGGGCAGGAGTTTGCGTCGAGTGCGCCGTTCCTGTATTTCGCCGACCATGGAGAGCCGCTGCGTGGCCTCATCCGTGCGGGCCGCCGGGAGTTCCTGTCGCAGTTCCCGAGCCTGAACGATCCGGACATGCCACCCCCGCTGGACTCGCCGGTGGCACGCGAGACGTTCGAGCGGTGCCGGCTGGACCCGGCCGAGCGGGAGCGGCATCGCAGCACCTGGCACCTGCACCGCGATCTCATCCGGCTGCGCCGCGAGACGCCGGCCATCCGGAACCCCACGCGTGTAGACGGCGCCGTCCTCGCCTCGCATGCGTTCGCGCTTCGCGGCTTCTCACCCGAGGGAGACTGTCTGCTGGTGCTGAATCTGGGCACCGATCTCGACCTCAGTCCGCTGCCGGAGCCGCTCATCGCCCCGCCCGACGGGTGCCGCTGGACGATGGCCTGGAGCAGCGAGGCCGTGCGATACGGAGGGCAGGGCACCGCCCCCCTCTATCCGGACGCTGCCTGGCACCTTCCCGGCGAGACGGCGGTGTTGTTCACTCCGATCTTGCGTAGCGCAGACGATGACGCCGACGACTGATGTGACACGTACGATCGCGAATCCCCGAGACGCCGCTGCCGACGACCCGATGCCGCGGCGCGAGTGGCTCGTCACGAACGGGTTGGGCGGCTATGCGTCGGGCACCGTCGCCGGCGTCGTGACGCGCCGCTATCACGGCCTGCTCGTGGCCTCGCTGCCGGCGCCGCTCGGCCGCATGGTGATGCTCAATCATCTGCTCGAGCGCGTGCGGCTGCCCGATCGGCGGGTGCTGTGGCTGGGCGACGAGGACGAAATCTCCGGGCCCAATGCGGTCGATCGCACCGAGCACCTCCGCGAGTTCCGCCTCGACGCCGGCCTGCCGGTGTGGACGTACGGCATCGACGGCCACGTGATTGAAAAGCGCGTGCTGATGCCTCACGGCCAGAATACCGTCCACGTCACCTATCGGCTGCTTGAAGGGGACGGCCCGGTCCGACTCTCGCTCCGGCCATCGGTGCACTTCCGGCCCTACGAGTCGGTCGTGAACGTGTCGCCGGATCAGTCGTTCACCGTGTCCGCCGTGCGCCGCCGCTACGAAGTGTGCGCCGGGGCCGGCCTGCCGGGGCTGCGCCTGGCCCTGCACGGCGCGCGCGAGGCCTTCACGCTCGACGCCCGAACCTCCGATGTGTCCTATCGGATGGAGAAGATCCGCGGGTACGAGTCGGTGGGATCGCTGTGGAGCCCCGGGTATTTCCGCGCCGATCTCGGGCGTGACGCGCCGGTCACGCTCGTGGCGTCCACCGAGTCATGGGAGGTGATCGAGGCGCTCTCGCCCGACGCCGCCGTGATCGCGGAGTCGGAGCGTCGGCGGCGGCTGATCGAGCGGGCGGGCCCGGCCGCCGACGATCGCCTGACGGCACAACTGGTCCTGGCGGCCGACCAGTTCATCATCACCCCCGCGGGCCGCGTGGACGAGGCCGCGCGCGCACGCGCGGCCGGCGAGGAGGTCCGCACCGTCATCGCCGGCTACCACTGGTTCACCGACTGGGGCCGCGACACGATGATCAGCCTGGAGGGGCTCACGCTCTCGACCGGGCGCTACCGCGAGGCGGGGTACATCCTGCGGACCTTCGGGCACTACGTGCGCGACGGCCTCATCCCCAACATGTTCCCGGACGGCGCCAGCGAAGGGCTCTACCACACGGCGGATGCCACGCTGTGGTTCTTCCATGCCGTGAACCAGTACGTCCGCGTGACCGGCGAGACCGACACGCTCCGCCTGCTTCTTCCGACCTTCGTGGAGATTGCGCGCCACCACCTCGCGGGCACGCGCTTCGGCATCGGTGTCGACCCGGCGGACGGACTGCTGCGGCAGGGAGCGCAGGGCTACCAGCTCACGTGGATGGATGCCAAGGTGGACGACTGGGTCGTGACGCCGAGGCGAGGCAAGGCGGTCGAGATCAATGCGCTCTGGTACAACGCCCTCCGCCTGCTGCAGCAGTGGACGGACGAGCACGGCGTCGCCCCCACGGACATTGATTTCGGGGCCGAGGCCGAACGTGCGCGGCAGGCCTTCAACACACGCTTCTGGTTCGAGGCGGGCGGCTACCTGTACGACGTCGTGGACGGTGAGCAGGGCGACGATTCCTCCTGCCGGCCCAATCAGATCTTCGCCATCGCACTCGACCACCCCGTGCTCGACGCCGCGCGATGGCCGCAGGTCTTCGACGTGGTCCGCGATCGGCTGTTGACGCCGGTGGGCCTGCGCTCGCTGGCGCCCGGGCACCCCGACTTCAAAGCCCGGTACTACGGCGACCTGCGCTCGCGCGATGCCGCCTATCACCAGGGCACCGTGTGGGCATGGCTCATCGGGCCGTTCGTGGACGCGTGGCTGAAGGTGCATCCGGAGGACCGATCCGGCGCGCGCCGGCTGCTCGAAGGCTTCGATACGCACCTCGAAGAGGCCTGCGTCGGTTCGATCAGCGAGGTGTTCGACGCCGAGGCGCCCTACGTGCCGCGCGGCTGTGTGGCGCAGGCGTGGAGCGTGGCGGAAGTCCTGCGCTGCCTGTTGAAGACAGCCTGACCGCCCCGCGGCCCGGGCGAGCTATTTGAGCTGCGCCGTCGTGCAGAGCGCCGGCGTCTTATCCGGGCGCCAGCGCAGGAATTTTGACCCGTGCCGGAAACGCCCGCCGGAGAAGTGATCGTAGCGGACTTCGCAGACGAGCGTCGGCTCGAGCGGCACCCACTCGGACGACCGCTTCGTGCTCCATCGGCTCGGCCCGCCTGGCGCGCGCCCCGAGAAGCCCGCGCCGCCAGCGAGCGGTTCGACCACCGCGGTGAGCGCCAGCCGATCCGCTGCGCTGAAGCTCGACGTGAAGCCGACGTGATCGAGCAGCCCCTGCGCATTGTAAAGACCCAGCAGCAGCGAGCCGACCCGCGTCGATCCCTCGCCATAGCGGAACCCGCCCACGACGCAGTCGGCCGTCCTCAGGCGCTTCACCTTGACCATCGCCTCGCGGTCGCCCGAGTGATACGGCTCGCCGGTTCGCTTCGCGATGACGCCGTCGAGACCGAGCCCCCC
>JANPJN010000244.1:0-14764 GCA_031425515.1 Acidobacteriota bacterium
GGCCAGCTGCTCCAGTTGCAATGGCGCGGACCGGCGATCAGCCGTGTGTTGTGGAGCGACCTCTGCTACGTCGTGCCCTGGGCCGACGGGTCCGTGCTGGTGGGGGCCACTGTCGAGGATGCGGGATTCGATCAGCGGACGACCGTGGCCGGCATCCGCACGCTGATGGAGGCCGCGTGCCGGCTCATGCCGTCGGCCGGCGAGGCCACGCTCGAAGGGGCGCGTGCGGGCCTTCGGCCGGGCACGGCGGACGGCCTTCCCTTCATCGGCAGGTCGTCTGCGCACCCGGCGCTCTTCTATGCGACCGGGCACTACCGCAACGGCGTGTTGCTCGCGCCGCTGACCGCGCAGCTCGTCGCGGACCTCGTGCTCGAGGACCGCAGCGATCCGATGCTGGCGGCGACATCGCCGAACCGCTGACCGTCAGCGCGACGGCGCGACCTGGGCCGTCTGGAACGCGACGAGCGCCAGTTGATACGCGAGGCTCGCCTGCAGCTCGTTGTTGCGCGCCACGGCGAGGTCGCGCTGCGCCTGAATCACGAGGAAGCTGGTCGACATCCCGACCTCGAACCGCTTCTGCTCCGCGTCGAGCCGCTGCTCGGCCAGATCCCGCCCGAGCTGTGCGGTGTCGATGCGCTGCCGGTTCTGCTCGACCCGCAGCGCCGCATCCCGGACTTCGCGTACTGCCACCAGCTCGACGTCGCGCAGCCTGGCGTCGGCCTGATCGCGCTCGATTCGGGCACGCGCGAGGTTGGCCTCTTCGAAGCTCTTGCCCAGCGGGTAGTTCAGCGTGAACCCCAGCGACCACGTCGGAAAGTCCGACGTGAACACCTGCCCCAGCACCGTGCCGAACGAGGTGTTCTCGGTGCCGACGACGGTCCCCGGAAACCCTCCGCTCCGCAGGAGCCGCGACCCTCCGAGGCCATTGGTCAGGTAGGTGGCCTGAAGCCGAAGGTCCGGCAAGGTGGCGTTCCTGAACAGGCGGATGTTGGTGTCGCCAACGGCGATCTGCGTACGGGCGCGTGCGATGTCGGGTCGCTCGGCCAGCGCACGCCGCACGGCGCCGTCCACGTCGGGCGGCCCGCCAGGTGGCGGCACGGCATCGGCCGGCTCGAGCCGCGCGGTCCAGAAATCGGTGCGCCGCGGGCTGAAGACGGTGGTTCGCAGCACGTCCTCCGCCTGGAGCGCGGCCGTTCTGGCCACGATGAGGTTCTCGCGCCGTTGCGCGACTTCAGCCCTGGCCGTCACGAGGTCGAGCGGTGGCGACTGTCCGACGTCCACTCTCGCGCGGTTGTTTCGCTCGAGCTCGAGCGCCAGGTCCAGCGACCGCTGCTGGACCGCCACCCCGGCACGTGCCGACACCAGGTTCCAGTAGGCGCTCTCGGCATCGGCGGACGTGCGCGCCACGCGCTCCTGCAGCTGAAGGTCCGCGACGGATCGATTCTGCCGCGCGATCTCGACCTGCCCCCGAATCGCGTCGGTCTTGAAGTTACGCAGCAGCGGCTGCGACAGAATGGCCTCGACGGAGGAGGTGATGGACGGCGTGAACGTCGAAAGCGGATTCGTCGTGGTGGTCCGTCCGGAAATGAACGACACGTCGTAGTTGCCGCCCCACGGGAGCAACTGGCTGACGCCCGCGGACCCGGTCCAGAAGTCAGTCTTCACCGCCGAGTCGCCCGAGAACAGGTTGCTGGACGGCGTCTGCTGGCTGTTGCGCAGCAGCGAGCTCGTGAGCGTGGGCACGAACGCGCTCTGGGCCGCCGCGAGCCGCTCCGCGGCGATGGCCGGATCGAGGCGATCGGCCGCGAGGGCGGGATCGTTCTCGATCGCGAACCGCACGACATCATCGCGCGTCAGCCGGACGACCTCGCCCGGCATCGGCACGGGCTGCGCGGCCGGTGCTGGCGCTGGCGCCGGTGCGGCAGCGCCGGCAACCTGGGCCCGTCCGGCGGCCGGCGTCAGCAGCAGCGCCGCCAGAAGGAGCGATGCCGTCGCGGCTGCCCGCCGTCCCGTGCGTCCCCAGCGCCACAGGCGCACCTTCGACAGATCGTCGAAGAGGGAATAGGCGACCGGGGTCGCCACGAGCGTCAGGATGAGCACGAGCGACTGGCCGCCGATGATGACGAAGCCAATCGCCCGGTTCGTCGCGGCGCCGACGCCGCTCGACAGCACCAGCGGGATCATCCCGGCGACGAACGCGAAGGTCGTCATCAGGATGGGCCGGAGCCGGTCGCGGCTTGCCTGCAGGATGGCGGCGTCCCGCTCCATCCCGCGCTCGCGCAACTGGATCGCGTGGTCGATCTGCAGGATGGAGTTCTTCTTCACGACGCCGAACAGCACGAGCAGCCCGAGCGCCGAGAAGATGTTCAGCGACTGGCCTGTGACGATGATCGACAGCAGCGCGAAGGGCAGCGTCAGCGGCAGCGACAGGAGAATCGTGACGGGGTGGAGCCAGGACTCGAACTGTGCGGCCAGGATCAGATACATGAACACCAGTGACAGTGCGAAGGCCAGCAGGAAGTTCTGCGCCGCGCGCGCGAGCTCGCGCGACCGGCCGGCGAAACGCGTGCTGTAGCCAGGGCCCATGCCAAGCGACTCGGCCGCGCGGGTCATGGCCGTCATCGCGGGCGTCTGCGACACGCCCGACTCGAGCCCCGCGTAGACGGTCACCTGCCGCTGGCGGTTCAGCCGGCTGATCTCGGCCGGCGCGGTGCCCGGGGTAAAGGTCGCGATGTTGTTGAGCGGGACGCTCCCGACGCGCGAGGACGGCACGGTCATCTGTCCGATGGCTTCGGCCGATCGCCGGTCCCCCAGCGCCGCGCGCACGTGCACCTCATACTGCTCCCCGCCCTCGTTATACGTCGTCACCTGATCCCCTCCCACCAGCAGCCGAAGCGCTTCCGCCGCATCGGCCACCTGGATGCCCAGGTCGGCCGCTTTCATGCGGTCCACATTCACCGACAGTTCAGGCTTCCCGACATTCAGCGACGTGTCCACGTCCACGACGCCGGGCTCCTTCCGGGCCGCATCCGCCACGGCCCCCGCGTATCGCTCGAGCGCCTTCAGATCGGGCCCGTTGATCGAGAACTGAATCTCGGCGTTCTGGTTTCCGCCTCCCCCGATCGTCGCCACCGGGCGGACGCCGGTGCGCAGATTGGGGACGGCGGCCTGGGGCAGGATGTGCTCCCGCACGTCGGCCATCACTGCGAACTGGTCGCGGTCGCGGCCGTCCACAGGCTTGAGACGCACGTAGACCGTTCCGAGGTTCTGAGTCCGCGCCGGATCGTCGCCGACTGACACGAGAGTGTATTCGACCTCGGGCAGCAGGCGCACCTTTGCGGCCAGGCGATTGGCGATGATCTCCGTCGCTTCGAGGCTCGTGCCCTCGGGAGCGCGAAGACCGACCTCGAACTCCGACTGGTCGTCGTTCGGGAGGAAGTTCTTGTTCGCCATCATGAACAGCGGCACGCTGCTGAGGAGCACGAGCCCGGCGATTCCGGCAATCGCCAGACGGTGCGACAGCGACCACTGGAGAACCGCGGTATAGCCGGCATCGAGCGGTCGGAAGAACCGCGAGTCCTTCGATCCTCCCTCGGCGATCTCGTGGCCGGACGCATCCTGGCGCCGGGGGCGCATCTTGATCCATCGGGCGGCCAGCATCGGCGTGAGCGTGAAGCTCACGAGCATCGACACCAGAATGGCGAAGGACATCGTGAAGCCGAAGCTCGTCATGAAGCGCCCGACGATGCCCCCCATGAAGCCGACCGGCACGAAGATGGCGACGAGCGACAGGGTCGTGGCCATGACGGCCAGGCCGATCTCCCGCGTGGCTTCGACGGCGGCCTGCGCCGGCGCCTGTCCCTTCTCCTCGACGAACCGGTAGATGTTCTCGAGCACCACGATCGCGTCGTCGATCACGATGCCGACCGCCAGTGTGAGCGCGAGCATGGTCATCGAGTTGAGCGTGAAGCCCTGATACCAGATCAGGCCGAACGTGGCGATGATGGAGGTGGGGATGGCGATGGCGGCAATCACCGTGGAGCGCCAGTTCCACAGGAAGACGAGTACGACCGCTGCCGCGAGGATGGAGCCGAAGATCAGGTGCTCCTCGACGCTGCGGATTGAGGCCTTGATGAACTCGGAGAGATCCCGGACGACCCGGATGTCGTAGCCGGCGGGAACGAGCGGCGCGAGCTCGGCCAGCTTCTCGTTGACGGACTCCACGACCTGGACCGTGTTGGTACCCGACTGGCGGCGCACGGTGACGAGCACCGTGGGCTCGCCGTTGAGACTGGCTTTCGTCTCCGCGTCAGCCATCGCGTCTTCGATCGTCGCGACGTCGCGCAGCAGGATCGCGTGGCCGTCGCGCTGCCGGACGACGACCTCGCCGAAGCCGTCGAGCGACTGGACGCGTCCGCGCGTGCGCAGCGTGAGGGAGGTCGCGCCCTGCTCGACCCGTCCGCCCGGCACTTCGGCGTTCTGTGACTGGAGCGCGCGCGAGACGTCGGTGACCGTGAGGTTGTAGGCCCGCAGGCGTGCGGCGTCGAGGAGGATGTTCACCTGGCGCGACCGTCCGCCCGAGACGGTGACCTGGCCGACGCCGTTGACGCTCTCGAGCTGCCGCCGCAGCGTCTTGTCGGCGTACTCCGTGATGTCGCGGACCGGCTTTCGCGCCGACACGGCCAGCGTGAGGACCGGCGCCGCGTCAGGGTCGAACTTCTCGACCGTGGGCTGCTGGATGGTCTTCGGCAGGACCGGGAGCACGCGGTTCACACGGTCGCGGACCTCCTGTGCGGCAATGTCCACGTCCTTCTCGAGCAGGAAGGAGATGATGACCTGCGAGACGCCCTCCGAGGAGCTCGAACGCAGCTCGTCGATCGCGCTGATGGTGTTGACCGCCTCTTCGATCTTGTCGGTGATCTCGGTCTCGACCTCCTCCGGGGCGGCGCCCGGCAGCCGTGTCGTGATCACGACCGTCGGGAAGTCCACCTTGGGAAAGCGGTCGAGGCCCAGACGGGTGAACGCGAACGCGCCGATGACGGTCAGCGACAGGATGAGGACGCTGGCGAAGACGGGGCGCTTGACGGAAATCGCTGCGAGCCACTGCATTGGACAGACTCTGAACGCAAAAAGGGAAATGGACGAGGGCGGACCTCAGGCCGTCAGCGCACGCGCACCAGCGCGCCGTCGCTGAGGCGGCCTTTCGGGTCGGCGGCGACGGATTCACCCTTCGAAAGCCCGGTGGTGATTTCGACCTGTTGGCCGATGGTCTCGCCGGGCGTCACGATCCGCTCTTCCACCTTGTCGGCCTTGACGACGTAGAGCCGGCTGGTCCCGGCGACGGTTTCGATCGCCGTCGCGGGTACGAGCAGCGCGGGAGTGGATACGGGCTGCTGGATGAGCGCCGTGGCGAAGAGGCCCGGCTTGAGTCGGCCGTCGGCATTCTTCGCAATCGCCTCGACCGTGAGCGCGCGCTGATCGGCGCGCAGCGAGGGGGACACGTAGCGAACCGTGGCGTCGAAGGACTCGCCCGGGTAGGCCTCGACGGCCACGCGCACGGGCTGTCCGACCTTGATGAGCGAGACGGACTGTTCCGGGACGGTGAGCTCGATGCGCATCGGATCGATGCGGACCACCGTCGCGACGCGTGCACCGCGTGTGACGTAGTCGCCGATGCTCACGAGCCGCTCGGCCACCTGGCCGGCGAACGGCGCACGGATGACCGTGTCGGCGGACGCCTTGCGCGCCAGGGCCACGCGTGCGCGCGCCGCCTCGAGTGACCGGTAGGACTGCTGCGCGACGTTCTGCGCCATCTGATACTGCTGGCGCGCGGCCTCGACCTGCGTGCGGCGCTGATCGTATTCACTCTGCGACACCACCCGCTGCTCGAGGAGCGAGCCGATCCGGGCGAACTCGGCCTCCGCGAAGTCGAGCGCGGCGCGCGCGTTCTTCACGTCTGGGACCTGCGTGACGGCGAACGGCTCGGCGGACGTGAGACCGAGCCGGGCCTCGAGTTGGGCGGCATTCGCCTCGGCCTCGAGGAGCTGGGCCGACGTCTCGGCCGGCGCGATGCGGGCGAGCACCGTGCCCTGCGACACGCGCGATCCGCGCTCGACCGGCGTCTCGACGACGCGGCCGGCGGATTCGGCGCTCACTTCGGCCTGCTCGTCTGGCAGGAGCGAACCGGTGACGCGGAGAAAGCGCTCGATGGGGCGGCTTTCGACGACCGACGCGGCGATGGCCAGGGGCTCGGCCTTGGGCGCGGCATTGACCGTGCTCGAATCGGAGCCGCAGGCGGCGGTTCCCGTCGCGAGCGCGAGCATCGCCAGACAGGACCAGAACGGGTGACTCTGAGCTCTCATGACGGCACTATCCTCGGAGGTGTTCCCGGGCTTCAACGGCACGGCCCGGCGGAAAAGGTGAAGGGAATTCCGGCGCGCAGACCCGCGAGCGTGGCTTCGAGTGTGTCGCGCGCGAGGGCGTCGGCGTCCTCGCCGGGGGCGAGGCGTTCGCAAAGCCGAAGCACGGCGACGCCGTGTACCGCTGACATCAGAATCCGGAAGACCGCGCCGGCGTCCGTCCCCGGCGGAAAGTTGCCCGCGTCGATCACGCTCTGGATGCCGGCGGCCATCGTCTCGCGCATGTCCCGCACGAAGCCGAAGCGCTCCCAGTCGCGGCTGATCTTCGGTACCGAGCGGTCCACGAACATGAGGGCGAAGTATTCGGGGTGGGTCTTGCTGAACTCGTAGAAGCGCAGGAAGCCGGTGCGGATGTCGTCCACGCTGGGGAGCGACCGGGAGGTGTCAGGCCCGCACTCGAAAAGGAGCCGGAACCCTTCTTCGGCGAGAGCCAGGAAGATGTCGTCCTTACTCTCGAAGTATCCGTAGATGGCGGCCGGGCTGTATTCGACCTTCTCCGCGATCTTGCGGATCGAGACGTTCTGATAGCCCTCGGCCACGAACAGGTCGCGTGCGGCATCCAGGATCGCGCGGGCAACCGCTTCCCGCTCGCGCTCCTGACGTTCCTTGACCCCCACCAACCCCTCCCCGCTGACCGACTAAACACTGTTTGGAAGACTAACAGTGTTAGACGCGATCCCGTGCTGAACGGTTCCGGATTGGGGCTATGCTGCAAATATGGGGAGAATTGAGCTTGCGAAGGCGGAGGCGATGGTTGCTGAGCTGCCGGGTTGGGAGCTGCACGACGCGACCATTCGCCGGGTGTTCCTTTTTGCGGGATTCCCTGAGGCGGTCGCGTTCGTCGTTCGGCTGGCCTTCGAGGCGGAGTCAGCCGACCATCATCCCGACATCCTCATCAGCTACAAGCGCGTGCAGGTGACCTACAGCACGCATAGCGCAGGGGGATTGACCGAAAAGGACTTCGATGGGGCGGACGCTGCGAACCGGATAGCGGCGGCGCTGACGGCGTCGGAGGGGTGAGGTCAGCCGATCGGGAACAGCGCGTCGAGGCCCTCGGCCGGCCTGGCGATGACGTGCACGCCGACCAGCTCTCCCACGCGCCGTGCGGCCGCGGCGCCGGCATCCGTTGCCGCCTTGACCGACGCCACATCGCCGCGCACGATCGCCGTCACCAGCCCGGCATCGACCTTCTGCCAGCCCACGAACACCACGTTCGCCGCCTTGACCATCGCGTCGGCCGCTTCGATCATGCCGACAAGGCCGCGCGTTTCGACCATGCCGAGCGCTTCACCGGGGAGTTCATCAGCCATGGGGTCTCAACAAAACAGCTTCCAGCTTCCAGCTCTCAGCTACCAGCTTACGGGCTCCAGCCATGACGCCCGGGCCCAGCCTCGCACGGTCCCGAGTTCTGGAAGCCGGCAGCTGGTAGCTGGAAGCTGTATTTCACTCTACTACGCAATCCGGCCGCGCGCAGAGATGGGCAGGCGCTCGACGACGCGTTCGCCGTCCACGATCCATGCGTGGTCCACGAGGTTCATCACCACGCACGCGTGATTGGGCACGACGCGCACGAGTTGCCCGGGGGCCAGCCCCGACGAGCGCAGGGCCCGGACGACGGCGTGCTCCTCGGAGAGACGCTCGACCAGGAGCGTCTCGTCCGGCGCGCTGGAGAGGAGCGATTCGAGCACGACGCCATGACCCGGCTGCGGTCCGGGGCCTCGCACGAGATCGCTCGAGAGCGTCTTGCTGCCGCAGTCGAGCACAATCCGATCGGGCGCATGCGTCGTCACCACCCGCGCGAGCACGGTGAGAGCGCAGTCGCTCCACGATGCCGATCCCAGCGCCACCTGCATCCGGTCGTAGAACACGTAGTTGCCCGGCCGCAGCTCCGTGACGCCGTCCGCCGTGGCGCTGAAGCGCGCCGTGGGCGTGGCTCCGACGCTGATCTCGTCGATCGCCACCCCGAGCGCGGCGGCCTCCGCCGCCAGCGTCGTCAGCGTCCGGGCCTCCTCCTGCGCGATCGCTGCGGCCTCCGCCGGCGAGGCCGCCCCGTACGCATGACCCGCATGGCTGAGGAGGCCGCGCAGCCGCAGCCCGGGCAACGCCGCGATCTCCGCGACGAACGCGGCACCCGCCGCCACGGGGTCGATGCCGCACCGATGCAGCCCGACATCCACCTTGATGAGCACATCGACCACCCGGCTGGCCGCCTGCAGGGCATCCGACCACCCGCGCGCCACCGCGGCGTGATCGACGACAAAGGAGAGCTGTGTGCGATCGAGGAGAGCCAGCACGCGGTCCGCGTTCGCCGGGTTCAGCGGATAGGCGACGCGGATGTCGTCCATGCCGGCCGCCGCGAACACCTCGGCCTCTCCGAGCTTCGCGCAGCAGAGGCCGGCCGCGCCTCCCGACAACTGGCGGCGCGCCAGGTCGATGCTCTTGTGTGTCTTGGTGTGCGGGCGCAGCCGCTTGCCGCCGGCGGTCGCTGCCCCCTGCATCCGCTCCAGATTCCTCTGCAGGCGCGACTGCTCGATGAGCACACAGGGCGTCGTCAGATCGGCGATGAGCACGGGAGCGAGTGTAATCCACGCGCGAGTGGCCAGCCATACCGCCCGAGCGCCGGTCGAAGCACAGGCTTGCCGATCCCGCCCGCCGGCAGGTGGCTCAGAGGGCGTCAGTCCCGAGAGCGCGCGTCGCCCGGTCGAGCGCTGCAGCGAGCCGCCGGGCTTCCCCGGCGACGCGCTCCACGTCCTGCGCCGAGATGGCTTCGGCGACGCCAGGGAGCACTTCGGGCGCGTAGCTGAAGGACGGCGCATAGACGAGATGTCTGAACCATGGCCGCCCGGCAAGCCCGCCGGGATCGATCAGGGCGCGCTCGACCGCCGCCACTCTGCGGTTCAGGCGCAGCATCGCCGCCCGGTCGCCCGCCTCGATCGCGGCATCACGCACCCGCGCGAACGTCGCGGTCGCGAGCCTGAAGCGGACGACGGCGTCGCGCAGGGCGTCAGTCGCGGCCCGTTCCGCCAGGACGTACGGCTGATGCCGTCCCATCTCCCGCTCGAATCCGTCGAGTGCGTCCGCATACGCCTCGTAATCGAGCGGCCACGCCTCCGCGTTCGCGAGCCTGAGCAGCAGAACGCCCCACACCTGTACGAGTGCGACGTGCCCCTTGAAGCCGGGATCCCCGAACCGGTTCATCCACGCGCGCGTGTCGTACAAGGAGTGATACACGCCGTAAGGACCCGTGAGCGCGAGGTCGGCGACGGGAATGCCGAGATGGTTGAGAAAGACGGAGACGTCGGAGCCTCCGCTGATGCGATTGCCCACGAGCCCGCCATACGCATCCGGACGTGCGGCGCCGCGCTCGGCTGCCCGCCGGTCGGCTGCGGCGGCGGCAATCGATCCGCGCGACCCCGGCTGCCGCACGGCTTCCGCGGCCTCGCTGATGACGCGGTTCAGGGCCGGAACCGCGGTCGCGGCGAACGCCGTACCTGAAACGCCGCTGTCAACGTTGATGTACGCCACCGCGTCACGCGACAGCCGCGTCGCACGTTCCTCGGCCCACTCCGTCGAGGAGATGAGCGCGTGCTCCTCGGCGTCCCAGCTCGCCAGCAGGATTGATCGTCTCGGGCGCCAGCCTGTCTGCTTCAGCGCTCCCAGCGTCCGCGCGAGCTCGACGAGTGCGGCGGAACCGCCCGACGGGTCCACGCCGCCGAACACCCACGCATCACGGTGATTGCCCGCAATCACCATGTCGTCCGGCTCCTCGCTCCCCCGGATCAGGCCCGTGACCGTCCAGACCGGTCGCACGCGGGTATCGATCCGCACGCGCACCCGCGCGACGGGGTGCTCCGCATCCAGCATCGCCTTCGCGTCGGGGTACGAAAGCGGCGCGCTGAGAATGCGTGGCAGCGAGGGGGCGTCGCGCGGGGAGATGCGCCGCGCACCCGCGGTAGAGGCCCAGCCCGGGGTCAGCGGATCGCCAGGGACGATGAAGTCGTAGGCGACGGAGCCGCGCTGGATGCGTGAGCGCGGGCCCCAGGGTCCGTCCGGGTAGGCGCGCCCGCCGTCCGGGCGTTCGGAGTCGGGATCGGAGAAGAGGAGGACCGCCGCGGCGCCACGCTGCTCGGCGGTGTGTACGACGTGCCCGCGATAGCTGTAAGGTCCGGCGCTGCGAACGAGCGCGATCCTGCCGCGAATCGTGACGCCGCGCCGCAGGAGCGCGTCGTAGTCGCCCGGGGCGCCGGCGCCTGCATCCACCACCGGAGCGGTCACATCTCCGGACGCCGAGTAGGCGTGGAACGGCATACCGGCGATCGCGGGGTCGATCGCCGTATCGGGATCGCCGCGCACCGGCTCTTCGTGCATCGTGGCGCGCCGATACGTCGGCGCGGTCATCTCGATCGTCACTTCCTGAGGCCACGACAGCAGTACGTCGTGCGTCGTGACCTCGACCGCGTCGAGACCGGCCGCCTGGAACGCATCGCGCGTGTGGATCATCAGCCGGTAGTCCTGATCCGAGCCCGCGATGTGAGGGGAGCCCGCGAAGACCGCGTGCTGCCTTTGGAGCGCATCGCTCCGGGGCAGAGACAGGAAGCGCGCCTCGAGTGCCGCCTCCGCGGCCGCCGTCGCGGGGGAGAACCCGAACATCTTCGCGGCCGGCCGTCGGCAGCCGGCCAGCAGCGGCGCCAGGCACACGGCCGCGAGGAGCGCGACAAGCACGATGCGTGGGAGTCCGGCGAGACCGAGGGACGCCCCCCTGCGCCGTGGGGCAGACGTAGCACTCCGCGGGGGTCTTCGAGCGGCGGGGTTCATGCGCGGGCGAGCCTCCGCAACGCTCCGACGATCTCCCTCGCCGCGTTCTGGCCCGATCCGCCGGTGATGCCGCCGCCCGGATGGGTGCCGGCGCCGCAGAGGAACAGTCCGGGAACGGGCGTTCGGTAGCCGGCGGCGCCGAGCACAGGCCGCATCGTGAACAACTGGTCGAGCGACTGCTCTCCGTGGAAGATGTGGCCGCCCGTGAACCCATACCGGCGTTCGAGGTCCTGCGGAGTGAGGACTTCCTGATGCTGGACAAGGGTTCCGATCCCCGGCGCGTGCTGCTCCAGGACCGCCATCGCGCGTCGGGCCAGGAGATCGCGATGCGTATCCCACCCGTCGCCATCCCGGAGTTCGAACGGCACGAACTGGACGTATACCGACATGACGTGCGCACCCGCAGGCGCCAGCGTGTCGTCCGAGAGTGAGGGGATGGCGACGTCGAGCCAGGGATCGTCAGGAATCGTTCCGTACTTCCAGGCGTCGAACGCACGCTCCAGATAGTCGAGGCCCGGGCCGATCTGAATCCGGCCGGTCAGATGGTGGGGGCCCTCCACGTTCTTGAACGCGGGCAATCCCCGAAGCGCCAGATTGAGTTTCGCCACCGCACCCCGGCTCCGGTAGTTGCGCACGCGGGTCCGGAAGGCCGGATCCAGGTCTCCGGCCTCGAGCAGCTCCAGCAGCGTCCGTCCCGGATGGGCGCTCGAGATCACGGCGCTTCCCGCGATTTCCTCGCCGTTCTCGAGGAGCACGCCGGCCGCGCGTCCGTCGCGGACGAGAATCCGCGCGACCGATGCCGCCGTACGGACGACCGCACCCGCTTCGACCGCCGCATCCGCCATCGCACGGGTCAGCGAACCGGGGCCGCCCCGCACCGCGATACTGCTGCCGGCGGGCGCCGGATCGATCGCCGCATTCAGCAGCATGACGGCCGTCGTCCCGGCGGAGCGCGGTCCGGCCGCGCAGCCGAATGTTCCGCGCGAGGCGATGGCGGCCCGCACCATATCCGACTCGAACCACTCCGCAACCGCATCTCCCACCGGCATCGTCAGCCACCGCAGCAGCCGGTAGCCGTCTTCGCGAGAGAGCCGGCGGAGGCGGAGCCCCACCGCAATCGCGTCCCGGAGATCGCGCGGACGGTCCATCTCCAGCCGGGGAGGCGATCGCTCGAGCAACGGGCGCAGGAACGCTCCGAGGCGCGCCAGCGCGGCGCAGAAGGCGGGATACCGCTCCGCATCCCGATGAGAGAACGCTCGCAGGCCGTCGGCCGTACGGGTCTCGCCCCGGAAGAACAGCAGCGGCGGGCCTTCGCGCGCCAGCGAGGCGACACGCGGATCCGGTTGCACGAATGCGACGCCTCGCTCTGCCAGCGCCATGTCGCGCGCGATCGACGGCCGCAGTGGACCGACGCCGTGCGAGAGCGTTGGTGCGGAGAAGCCAGGGCCGAGCGATCCGGTGATCGCGCCGCCACCCACCTCGGTCCGTCCCTCGAGCACGACCGGCCGGAGTCCGGCGCGCGCCAGGTAAAACGCGGCGGTCAGACCGTTGTGACCGGCGCCGATGATGATGGGCGGAAGCGGCATCAGTCGCTCAGGATGCGCCGTGCCGCGTTACGGCCTGGTGCGCCCATGATCCCGCCCCCCGGGTGAGTGGCGGCGCCGCACAGGAACAGGTTCTTCACCGGGGTGGCGTATCGGGACCATCCGGGCGCGGGACGCAGGAACAGCAGTTGTTCGAGCGAGAGCTCTCCCTGGAAGATGTTGCCCTCCGTCAGGCCGAACGTCCGCTCGATGTCGAGCGGCGTGAGGATCTGGCGGTGGAGGATGAGGTCCCGGATGTTCGGGGCGTACTCGGCGATCGTATCGATGACCGTGTCGCCGAACGCCTCCCGGCAGTCGTCCCAGTGCCCTTCCTGCAGATGGTAGGGCGCGTACTGCACGAAACACGACGCGACATGCTTGCCCGGCGGCGCGACGGACGGATCGGTCAGGCTCGGGATCACCATGTCGATGTAGGGCCGGCGGGAGTACTGCCCGTACTTCGCGGCGTCGTAGGCCCGCTCCATGTAGTCGAGCCCCGGGGAAATGGAGATGGCGCCGCGCAGATGCCGGCCGCGACCCGGAAGCGCGGTGAAGTCGGGGAGCCCGTCGAGCGCGAGATTCACCTTGCCGGACGATCCACGGAACTTGTAGCGCCGAATGTCCGCGACGAACTCGTCCGGCAGATGTTCCGCACCAACCATCTGCAGGAACGTCAGATTGGGATCGACGCTGGACGCAACCACGCCGGCCTCGATGCGGTCGCCACTCTGCAGCACGACACCGCTGGCCCGCCCGTTCGCGATGGTGATGCGGTCCACGCCCGCCCCGGTGCGGATTTCGGCGCCCGCTTCGATCGCGGCCGCGGCAACGGCCTGCGAGACCGCCCCGGTCCCTCCGCGCGCGAGGCCCCACGAACGGAAGGCCCCGTCGATCTCTCCCATGTAGTGATGGAGAAGCACATACGCGGTACCGGGCGACCGGACACCCAGGAATGTGCCGATGATGCCTGAGGCAGCCATGGTCGCTTTCAGCACGTCGGTCTCGAACCACTGATCGAGAAAATCCGCCGCGCTCATCGTCATCAGCTGGATCTGGTTGTAGCGATCGCCGGCATCGAGGGCACGGAAGCGCCGCGCGATCGAGAGCAGGTCGCGTGCGCCGCGCCAGTCCAGGGCCAGCGGATCGGGCGGCATCATCTCGAGCAGCGGCTTGACGAAGCGGCCCACGTCCACCATGGCCCTGCCGTACTCGGTGTAGGCCTCGGCGTCGGCCCGGGAGTGGCGGGCGATCTGACGTCGCGTTTCGCCGGGATCGTTCGTCCGCCACAGGTAGTCGCCGCCGGGCATCGGGCTGAAGGTGCCGTCGAGCGGGAGGAGGTCGAGACCGTGGCGTACCAGATCGAGCTCGCGGATGATCTCGGGGCGGAGCAGCGAGACGACGTAGGAGGCGACCGAATACCTGAAGCCGGGATGGATCTCTTCCGTCACGGCCGCGCCACCCACCACGTGGCGGCGCTCGAGCACGAGCACCCGGCGGCCGGCGCGCGCGAGGTAGGCGGCGCTCACGAGGCCGTTGTGACCCGCGCCAATCACGATGACGTCGTATCCAGCCATGACCGGTCTGTCTACCTTATACTCTGGCCAGAGGCGCCGCGCGGGCCTGTCCCTGGCGCCCGCCGGTTGTCCACCATGCCGATCGGCACCCCCTTCCACGCGCGCACGTTCCCTCTCTGCGAGAGCCTCAGCTACCGGGACTGGTCGGGCTATTACGCGGCCAGCTCGTACGAGGCGCATCACGAGCACGAATACAGCGCCATCCGGCACGCATGTGCCCTGATCGACATCTCGCCGCTCTTCAAGTACCTCGTCTCGGGTCGCGACGCGGCCGCGCTCGTGGATCGGATCATCACGCGCGACGTCTCGGCGCTGGCGATCGGCCAGGTGGCTTACACGCCGTGGTGCGATGAGCTTGGGCGCGTCATCGATG
>JANPJN010000245.1:0-4903 GCA_031425515.1 Acidobacteriota bacterium
CCAGTCGACGTCGGCATGCCGGCTCCACTCGGTCAGCGCGCGCACGACTTCGGCGTGCTGTGGGGCGACGGCGAGGTCCGCGGATCCGTTCTGGAGGAAGTAGGACAGTCGGGCGCTGCCGGGACCGCCGCCGTCCCATCCCTCGCCCACCGTGGCGTAGCTGGCGACGAGACCCTGCGGGCTCAACTGCCCTTCACAGATCAGCGCGCCCCCCGCCATCACCTCCGTCGTCGCCGGAAAAATCCAGGCCACCGAGGTGTCGGCCGACAGGCGCTCGATCGGCAGACGGTCGCTCGGAATAGCGGCCATGTAGGGCGGCAGGGCCGTGCGACCCGCGCGGGCGGTGCCGGCGGCGGCGAGCCGTTCCGACACGAACGCAGCATCGGCATCCGGATGGAACTCGACGATGGTGAGGGGATAGGCCGGGAAGCGGCGCGCCAGATCGCGCGCGGATCGCGCGCTGAGACGGTCGCCCGCCTCGAGCTCGCCCGACCAGCGGGCTCGTGGGACGGCAGCCGGATCGAAGGCCGGCCCGGCGGCCACCGCGACCGTGTTCTCCGGTACGTAGCGCAGCGGGCGGGCGCCGGCGGCCCGGAGGGCGGCCAGGTCCGCCGCGGTGACCGGCCCGTCGAACTGAATGAGGAGATGCCGGCGCGCCGGCTGGGCCACGCTCCGACTCGCTGACGACCGGCGCTCGGTGGTTCCCTGGCGCCCGTGCAGGTTGGCCGGCGGCACGAAGCTCCGCGCCCTGAGCCTGATCGGTGACTGGCCCTGGGCCGACACGGCGACGGCCAGCAGCGCGGGAATTGAAACGAGGGCGACGGCGACCGACCGGAGAGTCATGCGCGGGTCCGTTTTGCAACGGACGTTCCGTGGTCGTGCTGGCCGGCGGCCGGACGGTCGGTCCGCGGGTAGGGAGAGAAAATCAAAACAAAATAAGGAAAATTTCGAGGACGGCCGGCCCGGCTGCGCCGGGACCGCCGAGGCGTCCGGATCGCCGTCGCACCGCCGGGGCAGAAAAGGACAAACTTTTACCGCCGGTCGAGGACCTCGCGGACTTTCTTCAGGAGCTCGTCGCGCGAAAACGGCTTGGCCAGGAAGTCGCTGCCAATCTCGAGGTCCGCCCCGCCCGGGTAGCCGGATACGCAAATCAGCTTGAGGGTCTTGCGCCGCTGGCGGAGCTGCTGGGCGAGCTCAGCGCCGCCCATATAGGGCATCCGCAGGTCCGTCAGGAGCAGGTCGATCACGTCCCCGTGCTCGTCGAACACGCGCAGGGCCTCCGTGCCGTTGCGCGCCTCGTAGACGCGGTAGCCCGCTCGTGTCAGTGCCTGCCCGAACAACTGCCGGACGGCCGGTTCGTCCTCGACGAGCAGGATGGTTTCGCGCGGGCCTTCGCCGCCAGGGTCGCCGGCGTCCCCCTGGGCTCCGCCGGATTTGCTGCCAAACATGTCTGTTCTCCGCTGTGGTCTTCCGGGTCAGCCTGCAAATGCCGGCCCGTCGGGTCCAGGTGGGCCGGTGCGCGTTTTCAGGCCGATTTCATGCGAGGGCGGTCGGGGCCGTGCGCGGACGCCGCTCACCGCCGCGTCCGTTCCGCTCAGGATGCGTGCGCGGACGCCTCGGCCCGCTCACGCTGCAGGCCGGCCCGGCGCTCGATGCCGCGCTCGACGATCCAGCACAGCAGCGCCCACGACAGTCCAATCAACCAGCCGGCAATGACGTCCGTCGGGTAGTGTACGCCCAGATAGACCCGACTGGCGCCGACGAGTGCGGTCACGAGCATCGCCATCGCCATGCAGTAGAACTTCGTCACGCGGCGCTCGGCAATGCGCATCGAGAGGGCGCCCAGTGTGAGATAGACCACGGCGGACGTCAGCGCATGGCCGCTCGGGAAGCTCATGGTCATCACCTCGCGCAGGTGCGGGACGACGTCTGGGCGCGGGCGTTGGAACAGCTCCTTGAGCGCCGCGTTCACGACGAGCGCGCCGCCGGTGGCCAGCATGACGAACGCGCCGGTCCGCCACATGCCCTGGAGGACGAGGAACCCGGCCACGGCCAGCACCGTCAGTCCGAGCACGGTCGCGCTGCCGAGCGCCGTAATGTCGAGCGCCGCGCCGGCCAGCCACGGAGGCCCGATGGGCACCGCGGGATTGGCCGCGTCGCGGAGCGCGACGAGGATGCGCCGATCGAAGGTCAGCGTCTCCCCTTCCAGCACCTCCCCCGCGAGCTTGAAGACGACGAGCACGAGGAGCAGGAGGACTACGCCGCCCCCAAGCAGAACCAGTTCGCTGCGGTCGCGCGGTCTGATGCGGGCGACGCGCCGCCGCCAGCCCGAAGAGGCGGCCGCCATTCAGGCACGCACCATGAGGACGGGAATGCGGACGTTGTGGCGGACGCGGTCCGCAGTGCTGCCGCGCAGCAGGTCGTTCAGGAACCGATGGCCGTGCGTGGACATCGCGATCAGGTCAACCGACTCCTCGACCGCCACCTTGACGAGCTCCGTCGCCGGGTCGCCCATGGCCAGCCTCGCCCGCGTCTCGAACCCCTCCCCCGCCATCGTCTCGCACAACCGGCCGAGGTACTCGCGGTCCTCACGAATCTCCTCCGACTCCCGCAGCTTGAGGTCGTCGAAATGGCGCGCCGCCCAGCCGTCCGCCACGTGCACGAGCAGCAGCCGCGCGCCGGTGAGCCGCGCGAGCGCCTGCACGTGCGCGAGCACGGCACGATCCGCGTCGGAGTGTTCGATGGCGATCAGGATGTGGGTGTACATGCTTCAGCTCTCAGCTCTCAGCGCCACCGTCAGCCGACGAATGTCTGCCAGAGCAGCCACACGTTGAGGCCGGCGATGAGGATGGCGACGGGCCACGCGAGCGCGAGCATCCATCGCGGCGCCACGAGCGCCCCCATCTTGCGGCGGTCGCCCGTGAACAGCACGAGTGGAAAGACGGCGAACGGCAGCTGCAGGCTGAGCACGACCTGGCTGAGAATCAGGAGCGACCCGATGCCGCGCTCGCCGTAAAGATACACGGTGATGAGCGCCGGGATGATCGCAATGAGCCGGGTGATGAGCCGGCGGAGCCACGGGCGGAGGCGGATGTTCAGGAACCCCTCCATCACGATCTGGCCCGCGAGCGTGCCGGTCAGCGTCGCGTTCTGCCCGGAGAACAGCAGCGCGACGGCAAAGAGCGTGCTGGCCACCTGCGTGCCGAGCAGCGGCGCGAGCAGCTTGTAGGCGTCGGCGATATCCGCCACTTCCGTGTTGCCGCTCACGTTGAACGTCGCCGCCGCCATGACGAGAATGGCGCCGTTCAGGAAGAGCGCGAACATCAGCGCCACGGTCGAATCGATCGACGCAAAGCGGACCGCTTCGCGCCGGCTCTCGGCGGTGTCCTGGTAGCGTCGCGTCTGGATGATGGACGAGTGCAGGTACAGGTTGTGCGGCATCACCGTCGCGCCGAGGATGCCGACGGCGATGTACAGCATGTCGGGGTTCCGGACGATCTCGAGCTGCGGGACGAACCCGCCGAGCACGCCGATCAGGTCGGGCTTCGCAAACCACAACTGGACCGCGAAGCAGCCGGCAATGCCGAGGATGAGCACGACGACGAGCGCTTCGACGTATCGGAAGCGATACTGCTGCATGTAGAGCACGAGCAGCACGTCCAGCGACGTCAGGCACACACCCCAGAAGAGCGGCAGACCGAAGAGGAGGTTCAGCGCGATGGCCGACCCGATGACCTCCGCCAGATCGCACGCCGCGATGGCCAGCTCGCAGAGCAGCCACAGCACCAGGGTGGTCGGCCTCGCATAATGGTCGCGGCACGCCTGAGCGAGATCGCGGCCGCTGGCGATGCCGAGACGCAGGGCCAGCGCCTGGAGCAGGATCGCCATCAGGTTCGACAGCATGATCACGCTCAGCAGCGTGTAGCCGTATTTCGAACCGCCGGCCAGATCCGTGGCCCAGTTCCCGGGATCCATGTAGCCGACCGCCACGAGGTACCCCGGCCCGGCAAACGCAAACATCTTGCGCCAGAACCCGCCCGTGAGCGGAATTGGGACCGATCCGTGGACCTCCGGCAGGCTGACCGTCTTCGAAGCCCGTCGCCAGCCTTCGTCCGCGCGCGCGCCCGCTTCCTTTCCCGGCTCGGGGCTCGACATGATTTCGCCTAACGTTACCTGACCCGTAACCCTTTACTGAAACGGAAAGCTGTCACCGCCGCGGGGTGTGCATCCCCGCCGATTACGGGCGTTTCGGGGCCGTCGCGGCGGGGCACGCGGCTTGCGACCACGCTCTGGGCGTATGATCATCCTCCGTCGTGTGCCTTCCCGCGCCTGGCTGCCGCTGCTCGCGTGCGTCCTCGCGTTCGTCCCGTCCGTGCAGGCCCAGACCACGACGCCGGACTCGCCGGTTCTCGCCGCGCCTGCCGAGATCGATCTCTACCTGATCAACCTCCCGACGACGCTGTCGCTCAAGCCGCACAAAGGCTACTTCCGGCTCACGCACCGGTTCGCACGAGACCTCCGCCGCGGCACCTTCGGCGATCTGGCCTCATCGCTCTTCAGCCTGGACGACGGCGCGGTAAGCGGGCTGGAGTATCGCTACGCGATCACCAGCCGCCTGCAGGCGGGGGTGGCGCGCACGCTGCTGAGCAAGACGATTGTGACCTCCGCAAAGTGGGACGCCGTGCGGCAGGGGGGAACCCGGCCGGTGTCGCTGTCGGTGGGAGCCTCCTACGAAGGCCTCAACAACCTGCGTGACCATCAGCAGCCCGGGATCTCGGCGATCGTCTCGCGCACGTTCGGCGATACCCTGGCGCTCTACGCCTCGCCGACGTTCGTGGGAAACACACGAGCCGCCGACGGCCTCTCAGGGTCCTCGGACAGCGATGACACCTGGTTTGTCGGT